>NZ_JAELTZ010000080.1:0-10807 GCF_016429115.1 Aquitalea sp. ASV15
CAGGCACAGGACAGCTCGCAGGCATGTTCGATTTCAATATCGTGTTCCAGCAACACCTCGCAGATGTTTTTGCCGGTTTCGGCGTTGTCGATCACTGCGCCTTCGGGGCAGAGGTCGGCGTGGGGCAGCACAATCAGGCGTGGCATGGAGGGTCCTTATAGCTCGGAAATTTTCTGGCCCTTGAGTGCGCGCTGGATGTTGCGATCCATGCGGCGGGCGGCAAAGTCTTCGGTGGCCTTGTTCAGGCGATGGGTGGCCTGGTTGACCTGCAGGGTGGTCTGGCTGGAAATGGCTTGTTCCAGTTGCTGCAACACCTGCTGGATGGCGCTGGTTTCTTCGGCAGTGAGCAGGTCGCCATCGATGCGCAGCGCAGCCAGCGTGGCATCGCGCAGGCTGTCGGCATCGACAATGGCTTCGCGCAGTTTGCGCGCTTCGATGTCGTCCTGTACATGGGCCAGCGAGTCGCTCAGCATCTGGCTGATGGCGTCATCGGACAGGCCATAGGAGGGTTTGACCTCGATGCTGGCTTCCACGCCACTGGTCATTTCGCGGGCGGAGACCGCCAGCAGGCCGTCGGCATCCACCTGGAAGGTGATGCGGATGCGGGCGGCACCGGCCACCATGGGCGGAATGCCGCGCAACACGAATTGCGCCAGGCTGCGGCAGTCGGCCACCAGTTCGCGCTCACCTTGCAGCACATGGATGGACATGGCGGTCTGGCCATCCTTGAAGGTGGTGAATTCCTGCGCACGCGCCACCGGAATGGTGCTGTTGCGCGGGATGATCTTTTCCGTCAGGCCGCCCATGGTTTCGATGCCCAGCGACAGCGGAATCACGTCCAGCAGCAGCCATTCGTCCTCGCCCTTGTTGCCGGCCAGCACATTGGCCTGGATGGCGGCGCCCAGCGCCACTACCTTGTCCGGGTCCAGATTGGTCAGCGGCGGCTGGCCGAAGAAATCGGCCACGGCTTTCTGGATATGCGGCATGCGGGTGGCACCGCCCACCATCACCACGCCCTTGACGTCCTCGGCGCTGATGTCGGCATCGCGCAGCGCCTTGCGCACCGGCAGCAGGGTCTTGTCGACCAGGGTCTTGGTGATCTGGCGGAAGGTGTCCTGGTCCAGTGTCAGGTCGATGGCATGGCCATCGGACAGGATGGCGGTGATGCGGGTGTCGCTGTGTTCGGTGAGTGCCTCTTTGGCTTCGCGGGCGCGGGTCAGCAACAGCCGGGTGTCCTGGGCGGACAGGCCGTGCAGGTCGGCTTGTTCCAGAATCCAGCAATACACGCGGTGGTCGAAGTCGTCGCCGCCCAGCGCGGAGTCGCCGCTGGTGGACAGCACTTCGAACACGCCACGGGTGAGCTTGAGGATGGAGATGTCAAAGGTGCCACCGCCCAGGTCGTACACCACATAAGTGCCTTCGGCACCGTTATCCAGGCCATAGGCAATGGCGGCGGCGGTCGGTTCGTTCAGCAGGCGCAAGACGGTGAGGCCGGCCAGGCGCGCGGCATCCTTGGTGGCCTGGCGCTGGGCGTCGTCAAAATAGGCCGGTACGGTGATCACCGCCCCGGTCAGTTCGCCGCCCAGGGCCGCTTCGGCACGCTGGGTCAGGGCGCGCAGAATGTCGGCCGAGACTTCCACCGGGCTTTTCACCCCGGCAGCGGTATGCAGCTGCACCATGCCGGGTGCGTCGACAAAGCGGTAGGGCAGGCTGCCGGCGTCCTTGATGTCGGACAGGCCACGCCCCATGAACCGCTTTACCGAGGTGATGGTGTTGTGCGGGTCATGGTTCTGTTCGCGCTGGGCATCGTGGCCCACCGTCACGCGGCCCCCCTCCTGATAGCGGACCACCGAAGGCAGCAGGCTACGGCCGAATGCGTCGGCCAGTACCGTGGCGGAGCCACTTCTTACCGTGGCCACCAGCGAGTTGGTGGTGCCAAGATCAATCCCCACCGCCAGGCGGTGCTGGTGCGGGGCGGCGGACAGGCCGGGTTCGGCGATTTGTAGTAGAGCCATGACGGATTCTTTATTGTTGTCGCGTGAGCAGAAACATCAGCGGTGCCAGTGATGACGGCTTAGCCAAGCAGGGTTTCGATGGCGTCGCCGATTTCCTGATCGAGTTTTTCCAGAAAGCGCAATTTTCGCACCATGACCGCTGCGGCGTCCAAGTCTGCTGCGTGGTCCAGCGCCTCGCCCAGTTCGGCTTCCAGTGCGCGCTTGTCGCTGCGCAGGCGAGAGGACAGGACTTCCAGTGCGTCGACATCACTGTTGTCGCGGGCTTCTTCTATGCTTTCGCGCCATTCCATCTGCGCCATCAGGAAGTCCAGCGGCATGCTGGTATTGGTTTCTTCCTGGGTATCCACCCCTTGCAGCGACAGCAGGTAACGGGCGCGGCGCAGCGGGCTTTTCAGGGTCTGATAGGCTTCATTGACCTGGGTGGCCTGCATCAGCGCCATGCGCTTTTCCGCATCCGGGCTGCTGGCGTAACGGTCGGGATGGACGGCGGCGGCGGCGGCACGCCAGGATTGTTCGAGTTGCTGGCTATCCAGCGCGAAACGGCGCGACAGGCCGAACAGCTGAAAGAAATCCCGGGAGAATTCGGTGGTCATGGCCTTGGGCTGGGAAACTGCTGGTTGACTGGCAGATGGCCGCCAGCGGCGGCCATCCACGACAGTGTGGCGCGAAGGGGCGCAATCAGACGTTGAAGCTTTCGCCACAACCACATTCGTTTTTCACGTTGGGGTTGTTGAACTTGAAACCTTCGTTCAGCCCTTCCTTGGTGTAGTCCAGTTCAGTGCCGTCCAGATAGGCCAGGCTCTTGGCATCGGTGAATACGGTGACGCCATGGCTCTCGAAGGTGATGTCGTCCTCGATGGCCGAGTCGACGAACTCCAGCTTGTAGGCCATGCCGGAGCAGCCGGAGGTTTTCACCCCCAGACGGATGCCCAGGCCCTTGCCGCGCTTGGCCAGAAACTGGCTGACGTGGTTGGCCGCGCTGGCGGACAGAGTGATAGCCATGTCGTGCTCCTTACTTGCCGTGCTTTTGCTTGTAGTCGCTCACTGCGGCCTTGATGGCGTCTTCGGCCAGGATGGAGCAGTGAATCTTTACCGGCGGCAAGGCCAGTTCTTCGGCGATGGCGGTGTTCTTGATGGCCATGGCTTCATCCAGCGACTTGCCCTTGACCCATTCGGTGACCAGGGACGACGAGGCAATGGCCGAGCCACAGCCGTAGGTCTTGAATTTGGCGTCTTCGATCACGCCGTCGGCGTTGACCTTGATCTGCAGCTTCATCACGTCGCCACAGGCCGGTGCGCCCACCATGCCGGTGCCCACGCTGTCATCGCCCTTTTCGAAGGAACCCACATTACGCGGGTTCTCGTAGTGATCCATCAACTTGTCGCTGTATGCCATGGTTCTCTCTCCTGCTGGCGGGGCCGGCCATACCGGCTGGCCCACCCCGCAAATCATTGAATGTTCAGTGTGCGGCCCACTGTACCGAATTCAGGTCTACGCCTTCCTTGAACATCTCCCACAGCGGGGACAGTTCGCGCAGCTTGCCGATTTTATCTTTCAAAAGCGCAATGGCGAAGTCGATTTCTTCTTCGGTGGTGAAGCGGCCCAGGGTGAAACGGATGGAGCTGTGGGCCATTTCATCGTTGCGGCCCAGGGCACGCAGCACGTAGGACGGCTCCAGCGAGGCCGAGGTACAGGCCGAGCCGCTGGAAACGGCCAGGTCCTTGATCGCCATGATCAGGCTTTCGCCCTCGACGAAGTTGAAGCTGACATTGAGGTTGTGCGGTACACGCTGGTCGATGTCGCCGTTGATGTACACCTCTTCCATGTCCTTGATGCCGTTCCACAGGCGGTCGCGCAGCATGCGGATGCGTTCGCTCTCGCTGTCCATCTCTTCGCGGGCCAGGCGGAAAGCCTCGCCCATGCCGACGATCTGGTGAGTAGGCAGGGTGCCGGAGCGGAAACCGCGCTCATGGCCACCGCCGTGCATCTGGGCTTCCAGGCGCACGCGCGGCTTGCGGCGCACATACAGGGCACCGATGCCCTTGGGGCCGTAGGCCTTGTGGGCCGACAGGCTCATCAGGTCCACCTTCAGCACATTCATGTCCATCTTGACCTTGCCCGGCGCCTGGGTGGCGTCGACATGGAAGATGATGCCTTTTTCACGGCAGATTTCGCCAATCTGCGGAATGTCCTGGATCACGCCGATTTCATTGTTGACGTACATCACCGACACCAGAATGGTGTCCGGACGGATGGCCGCCTTGAATTCCTCGATGTCGATCAGGCCGTTTTCCTGCACGCCCAGATAGGTGACTTCAAAGCCCTGGCGTTCCAGCTCGCGACAGGTATCCAGCACCGCCTTGTGTTCGGTCTTGACGGTGATGATGTGCTTGCCGCGGCTCTTGTAGAACTGGGCGGCGCCCTTGATGGCCAGGTTGTCGGACTCGGTGGCACCGGAGGTCCAGACGATTTCCTTGGGGTCGGCATTCAGGAGCTTGGCCACTTCTGCCCGCGCATTCTCTACCGCCTCTTCTGCCGTCCAGCCAAAGCTGTGGCTGCGCGACGCCGGGTTGCCGAACTGCTCGGTCAGATAGGGAATCATCTTGGCGGCAACACGGGGATCGACCGGGGTAGTGGCCGAGTAGTCGAGGTAGATGGGAAGCTTGAGCTGACTCATTATCAATTCTCCGGGTATGCGGTGCGCTTACAGAGCGCTGGAGGCGGAGGCGGCCACACGGGGGCTGCTTTCGCGCTTGTCCTGCATTACATTGCTATCTTTGGCGGCTGCTTCCTTGGCGCGCTGCTTTTCAACCAGGCTGCCCAGGGTGACCTTGGCCAGGTAGTCGAAAATGGTGGCGTTCAGGTTGGTCCACAAGTCGTGGGTCATGCAGCGGTGATTGTCGTGACAGTTTTCGCGGCCGCCGCACTGGGTGGCGTCAACCGGCTCGTCCACGGCGGCGATGATGTCGGCAACCGAGATATCGGCCGGAACGCGGGCCAGGGTGTAGCCGCCGCCAGGGCCGCGTACGCTGTCTACCAGTTCGGAACGGCGCAGTTTGCCAAACAGTTGTTCCAGGTAGGAAAGGGAAATGCTCTGGCGTTCGCTGATGCCGGCCAGTGTCACCGGGCCATTGGCTTCGCGCATGGCAAGGTCCAGCATGGCGGTTACCGCAAAGCGGCCTTTGGTGGTGAGACGCATGATCTTAAACTCCGGTGGGTGGTTGGGCTTATTATACCCAATTCCCGACTATTTTGGTCAACTATAAATTCATCCATGCGTGCATGGTTGTTGCAAAGCATCCCGACCTGCGACGCAAGTGCAGCAAAGTTGAGCATTTTACTAGGTTTATAAACGGCCGGGGGCATTAATTACAGGCTGTGCTGGGCTTGGTGTATCATTCGAGCAAACGCCCGTTTACATGGGTGCAATCACAGATGCTGCCTGTTGTGTGCCGTTGTCTGCCGCGGGTCGTGGTGATGGCGGCACGGATGGCTGGCGGCGTCTTTGTCAGAGAGACAGGGAATATGAAGAAAGTGGTCATCAGCGGTACCGGCCTATTTACCCCGCCGCATGCCGTCAGCAACGAAGAGCTGGTTGTGGCTTTCAATCACTATGTTGCCGCCTACAACCAGCAGCATGCCGCAGAAATCGCCGCGGGCAGCCTGGCGGCGCTGGCCGAGTCCAGTGCCGAATTCATCGAGAAGGCTTCCGGCATCAAGCAGCGCTATCTGATGAACAAGGAAGGGGTGCTGGATCCGGCGCGGATGACGCCCTACCTGCCGGAGCGCAGCAACGACGAGCTGTCCATCCAGGCCGAAATGGGCGTGGCAGCGGCCACGGCGGCGCTGGCGCAGGCGGGCAAGACCGCCGCTGATGTCGACATGGTGCTGGTGGCCTGCTCCAATATGCAGCGCCCCTATCCGGCGGTGTCCATTGAAATCCAGCAGGCGCTGGGGGTGCAGGGTTATGCCTTCGATATGAATGTGGCGTGTTCTTCCGCCACCTTTGGTATCCAGACCGCGGTGAATGCCATCCAGAGCGGCCAGGCGCGCGCGGTGCTGGTGATCAGCCCGGAAATCTGCTCGGCCCATCTCAATTTCCGCGACCGCGACAGTCATTTCATTTTTGGCGATGCCTGCACCGCCATTGTGCTGGAAGCGGCCGAGTCTGCCTCCGCGGCCGAGCAGTTCGAGATTCTGGGGACCCGCCTGGCCACGGTGTTTTCCAACAATATCCGCAACAACTTCGGCTTCCTCAATCGCTGTGACGAGCAGGGCATCAGCCAGGTCGACAAACTGTTTGTGCAGCAGGGTCGCAAGGTGTTCAAGGAAGTGTGCCCCATGGTGGGCGAGCACATCGTGCAGCATCTGGAAAGCCTGGACATCCAGCCGCAGCAGGTCAGCTGCTTCTGGCTGCATCAGGCCAATCTGGCGATGAATCAGCTGATTGCCCGCCGCGTGCTGGGGCGCGATGCCACCGAACAGGAAGCACCGGTGATTCTGGACCGCTACGCCAATACCAGCTCGGCAGGCTCGATCATTGCTTTCCATCTGTGCCGTGACGCTCTGCAAAGCGGTGATGTTGGTGTCATTTCCTCGTTTGGTGCTGGGTATTCAGTCGGCAGTGTTGTGGTTAAAAAGTGCTAGTTTTTGCCTGACAACTGCTGTGCACGCGCAATAAATGACCGAAAACAGGGGTGGGGTGCTTGTCAAACTGCCCCTCTCTGCATAATGTATCCGACCAAAGCAGCCCAAAAGGCGCTTAAAGAGATCGGACGATCGATAAAAAACACGAAGTCTGTACAAAGGAAAAGGAAAGAACACATGCAAGCTGCAAAAAAAATGCTGCTGGCCGCCGGCCTGATCGCCTCGGCCTCGATGGCCGCGCAAGCTGCTGGTACGCTCGTATATTGCTCGGAAGGTAGCCCGGCCGGTTTCGACCCGGGTCAGTACACCACAGGTACCGACTTCGATGCCGCTGCCGAAACCGTGTTCAACCGACTGGTGCAATTCCAGCGCGGCGGCACCAAGGTGGTGCCGGCACTGGCCGAAAAATGGGATGTGGCGGCCGACGGCCTGTCCTATACCTTCCATCTGCGCAAGGGCGTGAAGATTCAGACTACTGATTACTTCAAGCCGACGCGTGACTTCAATGCGGATGACGTGGTGTTCACCTTCGACCGCATGCTCAATAAGAACAACGCTTTCCGCAAAGCCTACCCGACCGAATTCCCGTATTTCACCGATATGGGCATGGATGAAAACATCACCAAGGTCGAAAAGCTGGATGCCAATACCGTCAAGTTCACCCTGAAGAGCATCGATGCTGCCTTCCTGCAGAATCTGGCGATGAGTTTTGCCTCCATCCAGTCGGCCGAATACGCCGACAAGCTGCTGAAAGCCGGTACGCCGCAACTGCTGAACCAGCAGCCGGTAGGTACGGGTCCTTTCATCTTCAAGCGCTATCAGAAAGACGCCCAGATCCGTTTTGCTGCCAACAAGCAGTACTGGGACAAGGTTGACGGTCCTAAAGTCGACAATCTGGTATTTGCCATTACCACCGACCCCTCGGTCCGTTTCCAGAAGCTGAAGGCTGGCGAATGCCAGATTACCGCTTTCCCGCGTCCGACCGACATCGCCGCCATGAAGGCCGACAGCAAGCTGAACGTGATTTCCCAGGCCGGCTTCAACCTGGGCTACCTGGCCTATAACGTCAAGCACAAGCCGCTGGACAAGCTGGAAGTGCGTCAGGCACTGGACATGGCTGTCAACAAGAAAGCCATCATCGACGCCGTATACCAGGGTGCTGGCCAGGCAGCCACCAACCCGATGCCGCCGACCCAGTGGTCGTATAACAAGAGCCTGAAAGACGCGCCGTACAGCGTGGACAAAGCCAAGGCGCTGCTGGCCAAGGCCGGCTACCCGAACGGCTTTGACATCACCCTGTGGGCGATGCCGGTACAGCGTCCGTACAACCCCAATGCCAAGCTGATGGCCGAAATGGTCCAGGCTGACTGGGCCAAGATCGGCGTCAAGGCCAAGATCACCACCTACGAATGGGGTGAGTACATCAAGCGCGCCAAGGCGGGCGAACACGATGCCATGCTGATCGGCTGGACTGGCGACAATGGCGATCCGGACAACTGGCTGGGCACCCAGCTGGGTTGCGAAGCCATGAACGGCAACAACTTTGCCAAGTGGTGCTACAAGCCGTTTGAAGACCTGCTGCAAAAAGCCAAGCGCACCACCAATGTGGCCGAGCGCACCAAGCTGTACATGAAGGCACAGGAAATCTTCAAGCAGCAGCTGCCTTATACCACCGTGGCCCACTCCACCGTGGTGCAGCCGATGTCCAAGTCGGTGGTTGGCTTCAAGGTCAGCCCGTTCGGCCTGAACTCCTTCTACGGCGTCAGCCTGAAGTAATACCTGCATGCTTCCCCACGGGGAGGTGTTGAACATCGGGGGCGCAAGCCCCCGATGTTTTGCATGTAACACTGCCCTATCCTTCCATTAGAGAAGGACGCGCAGTTGCCGGCAGCACGGATGGGGAAGGCCAGCCGGAAGCAGGACGAGGAGCAGGACGCACCGCCTGGTGTGCCGTGCCATGGTCGCAGGCTTGACCTGTATCAAAGGCATGGCCAGCGCCGGGTGATATCGTTCACTCCGTCGTGGCGAAGACGTGGCTGATATAGGTGGGTGGTTCAGCTGGCGTCTTCTGCCCGACACCCTCGTTGTGCCTCCTTTTGCTGTCCCGCCTTCCTCCCTGTTACCGGTACCGTCATCCAATCCACGCTTTGGGTCTGAATTAACGGTGTCCATCTGCCATGCTGCCAGGCAGTGTGGATTCACGGGAGAAGTACGTATGTTGTCTTTCATCTTTCGGAGGCTGGGGCTGCTGGTCCCCACCTTTTTCGGCATTACCCTGCTGACTTTCGGCCTGATCCGCATGATTCCCGGCGACCCGGTGGAAGTCATGGTGGGTGAACGCACGCTGGACCCGCAGATGCATGCGGATGCCATGCACCGTCTTGGCCTGGACAAACCGCTGTATGCGCAATACGTCGATTACATCAGCAATCTGCTGCATGGCAATCTGGGTGAGTCGCTGGTGACCAAGAGCAGCGTCTGGGGCGAGTTCAAGACCTTGTTCCCCGCCACGCTGGAGCTGGCGCTGGCCGCCATGGTTTTTGCCGTGGTGTGCGGCCTGCTGGCCGGGGTGATTGCCGCCATCAAGCGCGGTTCCATCTTCGACCATGGCGTGATGGGCATTTCGCTGACCGGTTTTTCCATGCCGATTTTCTGGTGGGGCCTGATCCTCATCATGTTTTTCTCGGTCAAGCTGGGCTGGACCCCGGTTTCCGGCCGGCTGGACCTGGCCTATGACATCACCCCGCGTACCGGCTTCATGCTGATCGACACCTGGCTGGCCGAAGCAGCCGATCCGGCCGCCAATGCCGGGGCCTTCAAGGATGCGCTGATGCATCTGATCCTGCCGGCCATCGTGCTGGGCACCATTCCGCTGGCGGTGATCGCGCGGATGACCCGCTCCTCCATGCTGGAAGTGCTGCGCGAAGACTATGTGCGTACCGCACGGGCCAAGGGCCTGTCGCCGGCGCGGGTGATCTTTGTGCACACCCTGCGCAATGCGCTGATTCCGGTGCTGACGGTAATCGGCCTGCAAGTGGGTACGCTGATGGGCGGCGCGGTGCTGACCGAAACCATCTTCTCCTGGCCCGGTATCGGCAAATGGCTGATCGATGCCATCAGCCGCCGCGATTACCCGGTGGTGCAAAACGGCATCCTGATCGTGGCCACGCTGGTGATCGTCACCAATTTCATCGTGGATATTCTGTACGGTGTCGCCAATCCGCGTATCCGTCACGCCAAATAACGCTTGCAGGTATCGTCATGACTAATGCAAACACCACTACTGTCGCGTCGGCCGCCGAAGATGCCGCGCTGAGCTACCCTTCGCCATTCAAGGAGTTCTGGCAGGGCTTTTCCTATAACAAGGGCGCGGTGGCCGGGCTGATCTTCATGAGCATTGTGCTGCTCTGCGCCATCCTGGCCCCTGTCGTGGCACCGTACAGTCCCATCGAACAGTACCGTGACCATCTGCTGACGCCGCCGGCCTGGCTGGATGGCGGTTCCACGGCCTTCCTGCTGGGCACCGACGAACTGGGTCGCGACATCCTGTCGCGCCTGATCTACGGTGCCCGCCTGTCGCTGTTCATCGGTCTGTGCTCGGTGCTGCTGGCGCTGATTCCCGGCGTGGTGCTGGGCCTGCTGGCCGCTTTCTTCCCCAAGGTATTGGGTGGGGTGATCATGCGCGTGATGGACATCATGATGGCGCTGCCCTCGCTGCTGCTGGCGGTGGCCATCATGGCCATTCTGGGACCTGGCCTGATGAATGCCATGATCGCCATTGCCACGGTGTCCCTGCCGGCCTATGTGCGGCTGACCCGTGCCTCCGCCATGACCGAGTTGAACCGTGATTACGTCACCGCCTCGCGCGTGTCGGGTGCCGGGCTGTTCCGCCTGATGTTCAACACCGTGCTGCCCAACTGCATGGCGCCCTTGATCGTGCATGCCACCATGAGCTTCTCCTCCGCCATTCTGGAAATCGCCGCCCTGGGCTTTCTGGGTCTGGGCGTGCAACCGCCTACGCCGGAGTGGGGCACCATGCTGGCCTCGGCCCGTGATTACATCGAACGCGCCTGGTGGGTGGTGTCGCTGCCGGGCCTGACCATTTTGCTGTCGGTATTGGCCATCAACCTGATGGGTGACGGCC
>NZ_JAELTZ010000081.1:0-9992 GCF_016429115.1 Aquitalea sp. ASV15
GCCCTACCCGCCGCGCGAACGCGATGCCTCGGCACCGCGCAGCCTGCACCCGGCCGACAGCCGTGGCGATCTGCATGAATCGCGCCGCCCGGAAGGCGAACGCAGCTATCAGCGCGACCGTGGCCCGTCCGGCCGCAAACCGCTGAACAGCCAGCCGGATCGCCAGATCGAGCACAAGCCGCCTATGCCGCGTCATGTGGAAGGCGACACGCCGGCCGCCACGCCGACCATTCCGGCAGCAGTAGAACAAGGCCCGCGCAAGTTGTTCTCCAAGCCGGCCGAGCGTCGTGAGGACAGCGCACCGCGTGATAAGCACTTCCGCCGCGACGAGCCGCCGCGTGAACAGGCGCCGCGCCGCTTCGAGCGCAACGATGCCGCCCGTCATTACGACCCGGAAATCCTGCCGGCGCCAAGCGCTGAACGGGAAAACCGCTTCCGTCGTGACGAACCGGCAGCAGAAAACGCACCGCGCAAGCTGTTCTCCAAACCTGCCGGGCGTGCTGATGACAGCGCGCCGCGTGACAATCGTTTCCGCCGTGACGAACAGCCGCGTGAGCAAGCCCCGCGCCATGATGCAGCCAGTTATTACGACCCGGAAATCCTGCCGCCGCCAGGCGCCGAGCGGGAAAACCGCTTCCGTCGTGACGAGCCGGCAGCAGAAAATGCACCGCGCAAACTGTTCTCCAAACCGGCAGAACGCCGTGACGAGAGCGCACCGCGCGAGCCGCGCTTCCAGCGCGAGGACAGCCCGCGGCGTGATGCCCGCAATGAACGCAGCTGGGAAGCACGCGAGCGCGGCAACTCCCCGTCCAGCCTCAAGCCCTTCGACAATAACCGCCGCATGGAGCGCGACCCGCGCGCACCGCGCCAGCACGACAGCCGCCAGCACGGTGACAGCGCCAAGCCGGCCTGGAGCGGCAAGCCGGCAGCGCAGTCGGTGTATGCCCTGTCCGGCCTGCGCCACAATCAGCTGGCCATGTTCGCGCCCTGCCCGCGCGGCCTGGAAATGACGCTGGTCGCCGAACTCAATGCGCTGGGTGCCAGCAATGTCAGCAAGGTGGATGGTGGCGTGGCCTTCAATGGCGACGCCGACATCATGATGAAGGCCAACCTGCACAGCCGCACCGCCAGCCGCGTGCTGCTGAAACTGGCCGAGGGCGGCTACCAGCAGGAAAGCGACATCTACCAGCTGGCGATGCAGATCGACTGGCCACGCTGGTTCGATGTATCGCGCAGCATCAAGGTAAAGACCGATGCCATCGGCGCGCAACTGCGCAGCCTGGATTTTGTTTCGCTCAAGGTGAAAGATGCCGTGTGCGACCGCTTCCGTCAGGCCAATGCCGGTCGTCCCAATGTGGACACCCGCGAACCGGACATGCGCATCCACACCTTCCTCACCCGCGACCATGCCACCATCTATCTGGATACCAGTGGCGAGCCGCTGTTCAAGCGTGGCTGGCGTGAGGAAACCGGCGAAGCGCCGCTGCGGGAAAACCTGGCGGCCGGCATTCTGCTGATTGCCGGTTACGATGGCAGCCAGCCCTTGCTGGACCCGATGTGTGGCAGCGGTACCTTCCTGGTGGAAGCCGCCGACATCGCGCTCAAACGCGCACCGGGCCGCAAACGCCGCTTCGGCTTCCAGCGCCTGCGCGAATTTGACGCCCTGTCCTGGGAAGCGCTGCTGAGCGAAGCCCGCGCCGCCGAGTTGCCGGTACGTGATCTGGCGATCAAAGGCAGCGACCGCGCCCGCAACATGCTGCCGGTGGCCCGTGCCAACCTGCAACGTGCCGGCCTGGCCGATGCCATCGAGCTGCAGGCACAGGACATCCTGGAAGCACGTCCGTTTGCCGACAGCGGCTTTATCGTCACCAACCCGCCCTATGGCGTGCGCATGGACGAGCAAGACGCGCTGGCTGAACTGTACCCGCAGCTGGGTGACTGGCTGAAAGCCCACTTTGCCGGCTGGACTGCCCACTTCTTTACCGGCGACCTGCGCCTGTCCGACCTGATCCACCTGTCGGTCAAACGCCGCACTCCGCTGTTCAACGGCTCGCTACCTTGCCGCTTGTTTGCCATTCCCATGGTGGCTGGCAGCGCCCGCCGCGAAAAACCGGTCACGGACGGTGACACAAGCGGCGTGGCTGACGCCGAATAAACTGCGTCTGCCGAATACGACAAGCCCGGCATTGCCGGGCTTGTTTGCTTTACTGCCCGCATCCCTTGGCCGGCAGCAACTAAAATAAAATCTGCCAGCGGCAGAATGCCTTACTGACCAACACGTCGACACCACCATGCAAACATCCTTCATTTCCGCCACGGTCTTGCTGATCCTGATTACCGACCCGCTGGGCAATATCCCGCTGTTCATCAGCGCGCTCAAACAGGTCAAACCGGAAAGGCGTAAAAAGGTGGTCTACCGTGAATGCCTGATTGCCTTTCTGGTACTGCTGACCTTCATGTTCTTCGGCCGCAATTTTCTGGACGTGATGCATCTGACTGACCAGTCGATGCAGGTGGCGGGCGGGGTGATTCTGTTTCTGATTGCACTGAAGATGATTTTCCCCAGCGAGGGCGGCAGCGTGTTTGGCAGCGACAAGATGCATGGCGAGCCGTTTATCGTGCCGATTGCCATTCCGCTGATTGCCGGGCCTTCGGCCATGGCGACCGTGCTGTTGATGTCCACCCGCGAGCCGGCGCGCATGCTGGAGTGGATAGGCGCGCTCACCATCTGCATGCTGGTGACCACCGTGGTGTTCCTGTTTTCCGGCCGCCTGCAAAAGCTGCTGGGCGAGCAGGCGATCACCGCGCTGGAACGCTTGATGGGCCTGGTCCTGACCGCCATTTCCATCGAGATGCTGCTTGGCGGCGTCGCCTCCTATATCCGCCAGTTCCACTGAGCCTTGGCGGCTAGCGGGCCTTCCATATTTGCTCAGCCGGCTCTGCATCGGGCGCCAGCTGGCTGGGCAGGCTGGGACTGAACGCCAGCGCCTTCAGCCGCGCCAGCCTTTCCTCCTCTTCCTGCGGTGTCTCCTGCTTTATCTGCTTGAGTTGCTGCAGTTGCTGGCGCAGATTGGCCACGGCGCGGTAGGCACTTTCCTTGTCGGAGCGCAGAGTGCGCAGTTCCTCCTGCATTTGCCCCAGTTGGTGTTGCAGCGCGTCCATTGCGTCTTGTGCCTGCAGCTGCTGCTGTCCTGCCTGGTCTGCCTGCTGCTCGGCCTGTGCCAGACGGCTGCGCAAGGCATGCACTTCCTGTTGCAATGTGGTTACCCGGTCATCCGGGGGCAGCGGCTCTGGCGCAGGCTGCGCTTGCTCCCGCATGCGGTACAAAGCCTGTTCCGACTCCGCCAGCGCCTGACGCGTCTCGGCCAGCTCTTGCTGCAAACGCCGCAGCAGCTCGTCCTGGGCCCGTTCAGGCTGCGCCCACTGGCTTGCTGCGGGCTGCGGCACTGCTGCATCGTGCAGCAGCGCCTTGCTCAAATGCTGCCGGACTGCGTCCAGCTCCTGCGCCTGTTGTTCACACAGCAAGGCCAGATCGCGCTGCTCGGCCAGCAGTTCCTGCCGCTCGTCCTGCCAGGCGGCCTGTGCTGACTGCACATACTGATTGGCCAGCTGCTGCGCCTGCTGCCAGGTACGGTCGACAACAAGCCCGGCCAGCTCCCTGAGTTCGCCAGGCAGGCGCTGTGGCAAGGGGGCAATATTGACCTGCTGACTCATCCGCCACTCCATGAACAGCTGGCTGGCGACATTCATGTCCACCCCGCCCAGCCGGCACACATCAGCCAGCACCGGAAAACATTGCTGGTGATGTTGCTCATACAGCAGGGCCGCAAGCTGGTGGATACGTTCACGTACATCCGCAGGAATGATGGCTGCCTGACTCATGAAATTTTCCCTTTCTCTGACCACACGCAGGATGAGCGCACTGCCGCCGCCGTGGGCAGCACCGCCCATGGCCGGGATGCAGGCTGGCCGCCGCGGCCATCATCTTGCACACCGGATAAACCATTGAGAGTAACAGTAATAACTATCTGCAGCGAACACTCACGGCTGCCAACTGGTTCTGGCGCAAACCGGAAGCTGCCTATGGCATGACACGCCAGCTTAGGGATATCAGCAATTAGCTGGCAACCGATCGCTTGCTAGGATGTTAGATATAACAGGACCCTGCAGGGTCCGGCACAACGCTCGATATCCGAACATCTGCGAACAAGAGACCAGACATGCAAGCCAGAACACCGCTTTACTCACGCCTGTACTTCCAGGTGTTGGTTGCCATTACCATCGGCGTCTTGATGGGTGCCTTCTATCCGGAAGCCGCCGCCAAGATGAAACCGCTGGGTGACGCCTTCATCAAGCTGATCAAGATGATGATTGCGCCCATCATTTTTTCCACCGTGGTGGTGGGCATTGCCAAGATGGGCGACATGAAGGAAGTAGGCCGGGTCGGCATCAAATCGCTGCTGTACTTTGAAGTGGTGACCACTCTTGCGCTGGTGATCGGCCTGGTGGTGGTAAACCTGTTGCAGCCGGGTGCCGGGCTGAATGTGGACCCGCACACGCTGGATGCCAAATCGGTGGCCAAGTACGCCGCCGGCGCCAAGGACATGAATACCGTGGACTTCCTGATGCACATCATCCCGGATACCGTGGTGGGTGCTTTTGCCAGCGGTGAAATCCTGCAGGTGCTGCTGTTCTCGGTATTGCTGGGCCTGGCGCTCACCCGCATGGGCAATAGCGGCAAGACGGTCATTGCCATGCTGGACGAGTTTTCGCATGCGCTGTTCGGCGTGATCAACATGCTGATGAAGCTGGCCCCCATCGGCGCCTTCGGTGCCATGGCCTTCACCATCGGCAAATACGGCGTGGGTTCGCTCAAGCAGCTGGGCTTTCTGATGGCCTGCGTTTACCTCACCTGTTTTGCCTTCGTCTTTATCGTGCTGGGTGCCATCGCCCGTTTCAACGGCTTCAGCATTTTCAAATTCCTCGCCTTCATCAAGGAAGAAATCGTGCTGGTACTGGGTACGTCTTCGTCCGAATCCGCCCTGCCGGGCATGATGAAAAAAATGGAACACCTGGGCTGCGCCAAACCGGTGGTGGGCATGGTGATTCCGACAGGTTATTCCTTCAATCTGGACGGCACCTCGATCTACCTGACCATGGCGGCCATCTTTATCGCGCAGGCCACCAATGTGCAGCTGAGCCTGGGTGAGGAGCTGGGCATCATCGGCGTGCTGCTGCTGACCTCCAAGGGTGCGGCCGCCGTTACCGGCGGTGGCTTCATCACCCTGGCCGCCACCCTGGCCACCCTGGGCGGCAAGCTGCCGGTGGAAGGCCTGGCGCTGCTGATTGGCGTGGATCGCTTCATGTCGGAAGCGCGCGCCATCACCAACCTGATTGGCAATGGCGTGGCCACCGTGGTGGTGGCCAAGTGGGAAAAGGCACTGGACACCGACCGCATGCAGCGCGTGCTGAACGGTGAAGTGCTGCCGGAAGTGGATGCCGTACCGGCCAAGCATTAAGCCAGCAAACGATTCGACCTTTCAGTCAGTCTTACAGCCCGTCACCGGACGGGCTATTTTTTTGCTCGGCAAAAAATGCCACCAGATGATCGACGAAGACCCGCACCTTGCCTGGCACATGCCGGCGCACCGGGTATACCGCCGACACATCCAGACACAGCCATTGATAATCAGGCAGGATGGTTTGCAGCCGGCCGTCGGCCAGCGCCTGCTGCAAGAGGAATTCCGGCTGGCGGATGATGCCCATGCCCTGGATGGCGGCATTGGTGAGGATGTCGCCATTATTGGCGCGCAAGCCTCCCTTGACCTTGACCCGGCCAGTGCTGCCATCCGGCCCCTGGTACTCCCATACCGTGGACTGGCTGGTCAGGGTGTACAGCAGGCAGTCATGCTCGGCCAGTTCATCCGGATGCTGCGGCACGCCGCGGCGCAGCAGATAGTCCGGTGCCGCGCACAGCCGGTCGCGCACCTTGGCCAGCGGCCGCGCGATCAGCGAGGAATCCGCCAGATTGGACACGCGAATGGCCAGGTCAAAGCCCTCTTCCACCAGGTCCACCTTGCGGTCGTTCAGCGACAGCTCCACCTCCACCTGCGGGTGCTGGCGCTGGAAGCCGGCAATGGCACCGCCCAAAAAGCGCATGCCAAAGGACACTGGTGCGGTCACCCGCAGCCGGCCGCTGGCCTTGCTGGCACCTTGCGACAGCAGTGCGTCCAGATCATCCAGCTCGGCCAGCAGGTTGCCCGCCTGGGCCAGATAGGTTTCGCCGGCCTCGGTCAGCGACAAGCGCCGCGTGGTGCGATGCATCAGCCGCACCCCCAGCCGCGTTTCCAGTGCCGACACCAGCTTGGTCACCATGGCGCGCGACAGGTCGAGCCGGTCTGCCGCTGCGGCAAAGCTGCCTTGCTCGGCCACGGTGACAAAGGCGCGAATTTCAGAAAACCTGTCCATATAATTTCCACCCAGTAAACAATATCTTCATTTATAGCATATTTATTCAGCCGAAAGACCATGGTCCAATGCTCCCACTGCACACGCCAGGCCCATGATGGCCCGCGGCGCCACCCTTACAGGAGCTTTACCATGCATACCACCTCTCCCGCTTTGTCCGCCCTCATCCTGCGCGTTTCGCTGGGCCTGATGTATCTGGCCCACGGTGCCACCAAGCTGTTCGTGTTCGGCCCGGCCGGTACCGCCCAGTTTTTCTCCAGCCTGGGCCTGCCCGGCTTTGTCGGCTACCTGTCGATGGCTGCCGAGCTGGCGGGTGGCCTGCTGCTGATTCTCGGCATCAAGGCACGCTGGGTGGCACTGGCCCTGGTACCGCTGCTGGCCGGCACCATCGTGCTGGTGCACGGTGCCAATGGCTGGATGTTTACCAATCCGAACGGCGGCTGGGAATATCCGGCCTTCCTGATCAGCAGCTCGCTGGCCCTGTTCCTGCTGGGCGACACAGCAGACACCCGCCAAGCCTGATCCTGTCGAGCCGGCAGCAACAAGGGGCGATGCGCCAGATACGGCGCATCGCCCCTTTTTACTTGTCCTTCCGCCAGACCATCAGCACTTGTCGCCACCCGGCATCCCGTTATGCTGGAGTGCTGATGCTTGTGCCAGGCATCCCGCCCGCGCCGGCCCGCCAGCTGTGGCAAAGCTGCAGCAACGCCAGATTATTTTGTTGACGGCCATCAAGCCACTTTCACATCAAGGCTGTAGCTAAATTACAATATTGGCATGATAACAACGTTGCAATCTGCCTACACAACACTGGACAAAAACAGGTTTAATCCTGCAATAACAATATTCTTGCGTTCTATCGGCTGAATAGGCACTTGCCTTTGGCGCTAAGTTGCGGCTTAATCCTGCCCCAACAATCGCTCGTAATAAAATAACTGTTGCAATCAACTCCTGAGGAGTTTCACATGGCCTCTCCCGCGCCACGACTGGACATTCTCGCCCCCCTTTCCGGGTGGCTGGTTGCCCTGGACACCGTCCCCGATCCGGTATTCGCCGGCAAAATGGTGGGTGACGGCATTTCCCTGGACCCGACTTCCTGCTCGCTGCTGGCCCCGGTCAGCGGCACGGTCAGCAATATCCACTCCGCCCACCATGCCCTGACCATTACCTCGGACAACGGCGTCGAAGTGCTGGTACATATCGGCATCGACACCGTCATGCTGAAAGGGGAAGGCTTTGCACCGCTGGTAGAACAAGGCCAGCAAGTCAAGGCGGGGCAGCCGCTGATCGATTTCGACCTGGACCTGGTGGCGCGCCGCGCACAAAGCCTGCTCACCCAGATCATCATCACCAATGGCGAAGTGGTGGAAAAACTCACCTGTGCCAGCGGTCTGGTCGAAGCCGGCAAAAGCATCATCATGACGCTGGAGCTGCAAGGCGCCGCCGCCGCTGCCAGCCAGGCCGAAGGTGAAAGCCTGAGCTCGGAAACCATCACCCTGAGCAACCCGGCCGGCCTGCATGCCCGTCCGGCTGCGGTATTTGCCAGCGCCGCCAAACGCTTTGCCGCGGATATCCAGCTGCAGCTGGGCGACAAGGTGGCCAATGCCAAATCGGTAGTCGGCATCATGGGTCTGGCCACGGTCAATGGCGATCAGGTGCGGGTACTGGCCACCGGTAGCGATGCCGCCGCCGCCATTGCCGAACTGTCGCAACTGCTGCTGGACCGTTGCGGCGAAAGCCTGGACGAAGCCCCGGCGGCTCCGGCCCCGGCCGCTGCCCAGCCGCTGCAGCAGGACAGCGCCGGCGTACTGGCTGGCGTGGGTGCTTCGCCCGGCATCGCCATTGGCCGTATCTTCCATCATCGCCTGCAAGAATTCGACGTAGTGGAAGCCGGTGCCGCCGGCGTGGTGGAACAGCAAAACTTCACCCGTGCCTGCGAAGAAGCGGCCGAGCAGATCGAAGCCATCAAGGCCCAGCTGCAAGACCAGGCCAAGCGCGCCATCCTGTCCATGCATCAGGAACTGCTGCAAGACCCGGACCTGCTGGCCCTGACCTATGCCAGCCTGGCCGATGGCAAGTCCGCCGCCTGGGCCTGGCGTGCCGCCTTCAGTGCCTATTCCGCCCGTCTGGAAGCGCAGGACAACGCCCTGCTGCGTGAACGCGCCAACGACATCCGCGACGTGGGCCGCCGCGTGCTGGCCTTGCTGGCTGGCGTCAAGCAAGCCGAGCTGGACGTACCCGCCGGTTCCATCCTGATTGCCGAGGACCTGGCCCCATCCGACACCGCGGCGCTGGACCCGGACAAGGTACTGGGCTTCTGCACCCGTACCGGCGGTGCCACCAGCCATGTGGCCATTCTGGCCCGCTCGCTCGGCATTCCGGCCATTTGCGGTATCTCGCAAGCGGCACTGGCGCTGCAAGATGGCCGTGAAGTGATTCTGGACGGCACGGCCGGCACGCTGAACATTGCCCCTACCGCCGCCGAGAAGAGCGAAGCCGAAGCCGCCATCGCCCGTCTGGCTGAACGTCGCGCCGCCGAACAGGCCATGTCGCAGCAGCCGGGCCAGACCAGCGACGGCAGCCGTATCGAAGTGGTGGCCAATATCCGCAATGCCGCCGATGCGCACGAAGCGGTAAAAGCCGGTGCCGAAGGCGTGGGCCTGCTGCGTTCGGAATTCCTGTTTGATAACCGCGACACCGCCCCGTCGGAAGCCGAGCAGGCTGCCGAATACTGCGCGGTGGCCCGCGAGCTGGGCAGCAATCTCCCGCTGGTGGTACGCACGCTGGACGTGGGTGGCGACAAGCCGCTGCCCTACCTGCCGCTGCCCAAGGAAGACAACCCCTTCCTCGGCCTGCGCGGCATCCGTGTCAGCCTGGACCGTCCGGACCTGCTGCGCACCCAACTGCGCGCCATTCTGCAAGCCGCACCGCTCACCCGCCTGCACATCATGTTCCCCATGGTGGCTTCGCTGGACGAGCTGCGCGCCGCCAAGGCCATTCTGGCGGAAGAGCAAGCCGCCAGCGGCCATGCCGATGTCAAGGTGGGCATCATGGTGGAAGTACCGTCGGCCGCCATTCTGGCTGGGCGTTTTGCACCGGAAGTGGATTTCTTCTCCATCGGCACCAACGACCTGACCCAGTATGTACTGGCGATGGACCGCGGCCATCCGCAATTGGCCAAGCAGGCCGATGCCCTGCATCCGGGCGTGCTGGCGATGATTGCCATGACCTGCGACGGTGCCCGTGCCCACGGCAAGTGGGTGGGCGTATGCGGCGGCCTGGCGTCCGACGAACGTGCGGCGCCGGTGCTGGTCGGTCTGGGCGTGACCGAGCTGTCGGTCAGCACCCCGGCGGTGGCCAGCGTCAAGGCCACACTGGCGCGCTGGAGCATGGACGAATGCCGTGCGCTGGCGCAGCAGGTGCTGGCGCTTTCCACCGTGACAGAAGTGCGCGCCCATCTGGCGCAACAGGCGCGTTAAGCGCAATGAAACCTGCCGTCCGGCTGGCCCGGACGGTGCTGGCCC
>NZ_JAELTZ010000082.1:0-9826 GCF_016429115.1 Aquitalea sp. ASV15
CCCCCATGGCCTCGAAACGGCGACCGGCCAGTTCCGGGCGATGGGCGGTGGCCGAAGCCGGCAGCGCATCACCGCTGACATGCGAGAAATTCACCCCGGCCTGTTCAAATACCGCGCCCTGACTCAGCACACGGCTGCGTCCGCCGCCACCCGCCGGCCGCTGCCAGGCATCCTCGACAAAGCGCCCGCTGCCATCGGCCTGTTCCAGTGCGGCGCAGATGCGGTCTTGCAGTTGCAGCAGAAAGGCTTTCACTTCATTGGCGTGGGGATGGCTCATCGCAATATCCTGGGTGGTGGTGTGGCTGGCATTGTAGCAGAGCCCTTCCCGGCTGCTGCAGCGCGCGCTACGGACAAAAAAGAACCCGCCTGAGGGGGCGGGTTACACAAAGTCACACAAAGGACAGAGGAGAACGGGCCCGTTGCCAGACCCTAAACAGATACAGAGCAAGCACCTTGCCGCAGGCTCGGGGGTATCCGCGGCATGGCTTGTTTGCATGGGAAACAGTGTGCCAGAGCCGGCTGGCCGCTCTGTGCGGCTAGCGTCTGGGCTATGTGGCGGCGCTGTGCCGGCTTGGTGACAGTGCATGACAAAGCGCCGGACTTTGTTACTGTTGATGAAGCCGGGGAACTTTGCCCGTCTGCAATGACAAAAGGCCGGCACTGCTGGCAGTGTCGGCCCGGTGTTGGCAAGCAGCAGCGGCAGCTCAGGCGGTGATGGCCTCACCCTGCCACAGCGGCTGTGTCGTGCTGGCCGGACGCGGCTTGCTGGCCGGACGGGCCCGGAAAAAATCCACGCTGCGCGCCAGCACCGCCATGCGTTCGTTATCCACCAGAATCATGTGATAGCTGTCGGACAGCGGCATGAAGTCGACCGGCCCGCCCAGATGTTTTTGCAGGTGGTGTGCCGAGCGCGGGCTGGTGATGTCGTCTTCGTCGGCATGCACGATCAGCGTGGGGCAGGTGATTTCCTGCAGGCGCGGCATCAGCTGCTTGCGCAGCTTGTCGACCTCGCGGATGCAGGCCAGCGGCACATACGGGTAATGGAAGCGTTCGCCGCGTTCGAAGCGTTGCTGGATCAGCTTGCGGATGCGCACATTCTTGATGCCGAATGGTTCGGCTTCCGGCACGCGCATGCGTTTGGCCATGCCCGGCAGGATATAGCCCAGCTTGCGCAGCCAGGTCAGGCGCGGCAGGCTCCAGCCATCCAGAAACAGCGGCGGCGCATACAGTGCCAGCTTGTCCTGATGGTTTTCCAGCCGTGCCACTTCCAGTGCCACCAGCGCACCCAGGCAGACGCCGGCCAGATGCACCACGCCATGGCGCTGCTTCAGCGTGCGGTATTGGGCGCGCATGCTGTCTATCCAGTCCTGCCAGCCGGTTGCCAGCAAATCGTCCGGTACGGTGCCGTGGCCAGGCAGCAGCGGGGCATGGGTATCGATCCCGGCTTCTTCCAGGGTGCGGCCCAGCGAGCCGAGGTCGTAAACGGTACCACCCAGGCCGTGAATCAGCAGGGCGGCGGGACGAGGTGAAGGCATGGAAAATTCCGGCAGGAAAGTGAACAGCCTGCAGTATGCGCAAGATAAAGCAGCCAGTCTGTCAGTTTCCTGTCACAGGATTGTGACAGGCTGTGACTCTGTCAGCTGAGGGCGATGCGCAGGGTGAGCCGGGCTCCGCCCAGCGGACTCTTGCTGGCGAAGGCATTGCCGCCGTGATGTTCGGCAATCAGCCTGACATAGGACAGCCCCAGACCATAGCCGCCGGTGGCGCGGTCCCGGCTGCGGTCCAGCCGGCGGAAGGGTTCGAAAATCCGTTCCCAGTCCTGCGGCGGAATGCCGTGGCCATCGTCGTCGACATGGATTTCCAGCATGTTGCCATGGCGCTCGACGATCAGATGCACCTGGTGCTGGGCGTATTTGAAGGCGTTCAGCAGCAGGTTGCGGCTGGCGACATAGATCAGCTTGCGGTCGAAGGTGGCCTGGCCGCGCGCGCAATCCATGGACAGGCTGAGATTGGCCGGTTTCAGGGGATGGACCAGGTCGAGCAGGTCGTCGAACCAGTCGTACAGGTCGACCTGTTCCCGCTGCAGGATGGAGTCGCCCCGGTTGAGCTTGGCGTATTCCATGCTGGCGGTAATCAGCTCTTCCAGCTCCTGCATGTCACGTTCCATGCCGTCGCGGTAACGCTGGCGTTCAGCCTCGTCCTCTTCTTCTTCCAGCATGGTCAGGCCGAAACGCAGCCGGGCAATGGGGGTACGGATTTCATGCGCCACGGCATGGCTCATCGCCTGATGCATTTCCAGCAAGCGCTCCAGCCTGGCCGCCATGCTGTTGAGGGCAGTGGACAGGGGGGCGAACAGCCGGCTGTGCGCCTGCGGGGTGCGTACGTGGAAATCACCGTTGGCGAACAGTTCGGCGGCATCGCGCACCGAAACCAGATCGCGCCACATCGGCCGCAGGTAAAAGTAGATCAGCAGGCCCAGCGTGCTGCCGGTAAACAGGATCCACAGCAGCAGCACTTCGATGTCTTCGGTAATCCAGCCGCTGTCGTTGCTGTTGCTGGTGGCATCCAGCGGCCCCATCAGCACCATGCGGTGCTCGTCGCGCAGCGGGATGTACAGCAGGTTGTTGTCGAAATCGAGATAGGTTTTGCCGGCGGCAAAGTTCTGCCTGCTCTCCGGGTCCAGATCGGCCGGCAATTCCGTGATCAGCTTGACCGGATAGCTGAAATGACGCGTCAGCTGTGGCAGGGCGTGTTCGCGGCCGGCTGGCGGCACCCGCTCCAGTTCCTGCACCAGCAGCGAGGCCGGGCCATCCAGCATGCGGCGGGCGTTTTCACTGTCGCTATTCTGGTACAGCTTGCCCAGCATGAAGGCGAAACCGATGATGATGGCCAGCTCGGCCGCCATGGCGATGATGAAGTAGCGGGCAAACAGCGTGGCCAGTGATGCCTTGGAGGCTTTGCCCGGGCGCGGTTTCTTGTCCGCTCGCAACAGGGGCAGCTTCATCATTCCCAGTCACTGCGCGAAAACAGATAGCCCTTGCCGCGCACGGTCTTGATGCGGGTGGGCGAATCGGGGCTGTCGCCCAGCTTTTTGCGCAGGCGCGAGATGCGGGCGTCGATGGAGCGGTCCAGCCCGTCAAAGCCGATGCCGCGCAATTCGTTCATGATGTCATCACGCGACAACACCTGGCCGGCATGGCTGGCCAGCAGCCACAGCAGGTCGAATTCGGCGGTGGTCAGTTCCATTTCCTCGCCGGCGAGTGAGGCCGAGCGCGTGCCCTGGCTGATGCTGAACTGGCCGAACACCAGGTCATCGTGGTCGCTGCTGTCGCTGCTGCCGCCATCGTCGACGCCACGGCGCAGCAGGGCGCGCACCCGTGCCAGCAGGCGGCGCGGCTCGACCGGCTTGGCCAGATAGTCGTCGGCGCCCAGTTCCAGCCCGAGGATTTCGTCCACGTCCTCGTCGCGGGCGGTCATGATCAGGATGCGGCCATGGTAGCGCAGCCGCACCTCGCGGCAGACATCGAAGCCTTCCTTGCCTGGCAGCATTACATCCAGAATCACCAGGTCCGGCCGGGTATCCAGAATCACATCGGCGGCGGTGTCGCCGCGACCATGCAGGCTCACCTGATAGCCGTGTTTGCCAAGGTAGGCGGAAATCAGCTGAGCCAGATGAATATCATCTTCGATAATGAGAATGTGGGGTGTCATGCCATGCCTGCGAAAATCAATGGTGGAAATAGTATCACCATGTATGGCAGGGCTGGCATCCGGCTTGTATTTCCCGGTTTATGCGGACAGAATCGACGCTGCACATACGAGGCAGTCAGGCCGGCTTCGGCAGCGGCCCATGATCAACCAAGGACAGAGAAAATCACATGCAACGCTTAAAGGAATGGGCAATCTGGATTGCCGTGGCCCTGGCGGGCGCCGTCGCTTTTGCCGTGGTGGCACTCAATCGTGGCGAGCCGGTCAATGCCATCTGGCTGGTGGTGGCCGCCGTGTCGGTCTACTCCATCGCTTACCGTTTTTATGGCCGTTTCATTGCCAATAGTGTGCTGGAGCTGGATGCCAAACGGCTGACCCCGGCGGAAAAGCACAACGACGGCCTGGACTATGTCCCCACCAATAAATGGGTGGTGTTCGGCCACCACTTTGCCGCCATTGCCGGGGCCGGTCCGCTGGTGGGGCCGGTACTGGCCGCGCAGATGGGCTATCTGCCGGGCACGCTGTGGATTCTCATCGGCGTGATGCTGGCCGGCGCGGTACAGGATTTCCTGGTGCTGTTCCTGTCCATGCGCCGCGACGGCAAGTCGCTGGGTGAAATGATCCGGCTGGAACTGGGGCCGATTCCCGGCGTGATTGCCTCCATCGGCATCCTGATGATCATGATCATCCTGCTGGCGGTACTGGCGCTGGTGGTGGTCAAGGCGCTGACCGGCAGCCCGTGGGGCAGCTTCACCATCGCCTGCACCATTCCGATTGCCCTGTTCATGGGCATCTATACCCGCTATATCCGACCGGGCAAGATTGGCGAAATTTCCGTTATCGGCTTTGTGCTGCTGATGCTGGCCATTGTCTATGGCGGCGATGTGGCCAAGAGCGCCACGCTGGCACCGCTGTTCACCCTGCAGGGCACCACCCTGGCCTGGGTGCTGATCGGCTACGGCTTTGTCGCTTCGGTGCTGCCGGTATGGCTGCTGCTGGCCCCGCGTGACTATCTGTCCACCTTCCTCAAGATCGGCACCATCATCGGTCTGGCCATCGGCATCCTGATCGTGGCGCCGAACCTGCACATGCCGGCGCTGACCAAGTTCATCGATGGCAGCGGCCCGGTCTTTGCCGGTAACCTGTTCCCCTTCCTGTTCATCACCATTGCCTGCGGTGCCGTGTCCGGCTTCCACGCGCTGGTGGCTTCGGGTACCACGCCCAAGCTGATCGAGAACGAAACCCACGCCCGTGTCATCGGCTACGGTGCCATGCTGATGGAAAGCTTTGTCGCCATCATGGCGCTGATTGCCGCCTGCGTGCTGGATCCGGGCGTGTACTTCGCCATGAACAGCCCGGCAGCCGTCATCGGCAAGACCGCGGTGGACGCGGCACAGGTGATTTCCAGCTGGGGCTTTGTCATCACCCCGGATGTGCTGACCCAGATGGCCAAGGATGTGGGCGAAACCACCATCCTGTCGCGTGCCGGTGGCGCACCGACACTGGCGGTGGGCATGGCGCACATCCTGTCCGGCGTGATTGGCGGCAAGACCATGATGGCCTTCTGGTATCACTTTGCCATCCTGTTTGAAGCGCTGTTCATTCTTACCACCATCGACGCCGGCACCCGCGTGCTGCGCTTCATGATCCAGGACCTGCTGGGCATCTTCATCAAGCCCATGGCCAATACCGAATCCTGGGGCGCCAACCTGACCGCCACCGGCCTGGCCGTGGCCGGCTGGGGTTACTTCCTCTACCAGGGGGTGGTGGATCCGCTGGGCGGCATCAATACCCTGTGGCCGCTGTTCGGCATTGCCAACCAGATGCTGGCCGGCATTGCGCTGATCCTGGCCACCGTGGTGCTGATCAAGATGCAAAAACTGCGCTATGTGTGGGTGACCGCCCTGCCCACCCTGTGGCTGCTGATCGTCACCCTGGTGGCCGGCTGGCAAAAGCTGTTCCATGCCAGCCCCAAGATCAGCTTCCTCGCCCATGCTGACAAGTTCGCCACCGCTGCGGCCAAGGGTGAAGTACTGGCCCCGGCGAAAAGCCTGGCGCAAATGCAGCAGATCATCTTCAATGATTATGTGGATGCCACCCTCACCGCCATGTTCATTGCCGTGGTGGTGGCCATGCTGCTGTTCTCCGTCAATGTCATCCGCAAGGCGCTGGCCGTGAAGTGGGTCACCACCAAGGAAGTGCCGGCGGTCTATCGTCAGGGAGAAGCCAATGTCTGAGTTATTGCGCCAGCTGACCGAGGCGGCGCGGCTGATGGTGGGGGTGAAAGACTACGACAAGTATGTCGCCAGCCGCCGCCGTTGCAGCCCCAATGCCCCGGTGATGAGCCGCGAGGCCTTTTTCGCCCACTGCCAGTCCGAGCGTTATGGTGGCAAGTCGATGAAAAAGTGTCCGTGCTGATTAGCCGACAGCCATAGAAAAACCGCCCGATGCCGGGCGGTTTTTCGATTCTCCCTCTCGCTGCCTGCAAGGAAAGCGAGGCTCCCTTTCAGGGAAAGGGTGAGGGGATAGGGAATAGATGGCAAGGCTGCGAAATCGGTTATTTAGTCGAAAGGCCCGGCTTTGCCGGGTCCAGTACAATCGCAGCAAATATCGTTGTCAGCAGCCTGAAAAACCGCCCGATGCCGGGCGGTTTTTTTATTGCACGCAGTGTTTCACAGCTGGTGCAGCAAATAAGTGATGACGCTATTGATCAGCGTGCCGCCCACCAGCAGCCAGCCAAACAGCGCGCTGGCCAGCCACATCGGCTTGCTGCCGGCACGGCGGATGGCGGAAAAGTGGGTGGTGAGGCCCAGTGCGCCCATGGCCATGGCCAGCAGCAGATTATCCAGCGCAATCAGCTGCGCCACCCAGGCTTGCGGCAGCCAGTGCAGCGAATTGAAAGCCGCCATGGCGAGAAAACCCAGGGCAAACCACGGAATGGTGATGCGGTGCGCCTCCTTGCTGCCGGCCTGATGGCGGCGGCCCAGCCAGGCCGACAGGATCAACAGAAACGGTGCCAGCATCATCACCCTGATCATCTTGGTAATCACCGCGCTATTGGCCGCCTGCTCGCTCACCGCCCGGCCGGCCGCCACGGCCTGGGCCACTTCATGCACGGTGGAGCCGGTAAACACGCCATAGGCAAATTCGGACACACCCAGCGCCTGCACCAGCGAAAACAGCAGGGGATACAAAAACATGGCCAGCGTACCGAATACCACCACCGTGGCCACTGCCACCGCTACCTTTTCGGCATGCGCCTTCACCACCGGCTCGGTGGCCAGAATGGCGGCGGCACCGCAAATCGAGCTGCCCGCGCCGATCAGGATGACGCTTTGCTCGTCCAGCCCCAGCTTGCGCCGACCCAGCCAGAAGGCCAGCAAAAAGGTGGAACTCAATACGCAGGCATCGATCAGGATGCCGCTGATGCCGACCGCCGCGATGTCCTGAAACGTCAGCTTGAAACCGAACAGGATGATGCCCAGGCGCAGGATCTGGCCCTTGGCAAAGGTGACGCCGCTGTGACTGGACAGGGCAATGCGCGGATAGAGGGTGTTGCCGAGCACCATGCCGCCGACGATGGCGATGGTCAGTGCCGACAGGCCCAGCTGGCTGAACCAGGGCAGCGTGGCGGCATGGAGCGAACCCAGAGCCAGGACCAGAACCAGCAACAGGCCGGGGGTGTGCTGACGTAGCGTGTTCATGATGAGCTACCTGCAAGATGTGGGGGCTTTGCCCCGATGTCTGAACGATACGCCGCCGCCTGAAAGTTGAAAAACGGATAAAATATCTTTAAATAATTAGAAAAATTAATATATTGAATGGACGGCAATCCGGCTGGCCGCCGTGTCTGGCGAGCAGCCACAACAGGAGCGGCAGATGGCATTGCGTTTGAGCTTGCGCGAACTGGAAGTGTTTGTGGCGGTGACCGAGCAGGGAACGGTGACCGCGGCCGCCGGGCAGGTGGCGCTGACCCAGTCAGCCGCCAGCCAGGCACTGGCGGCACTGGAGACCGGGCTGGCCGCTCCGCTGTTCGACCGCGTGGGGCGGCGGCTGGTGCTGAATGAACATGGCCGGCTGCTGCTGCCGCGCGCCCGCGCCATGCTGGATGCGGCGCAGGACATGCAGCGGCTGTTCGACAGCGAGGCGGCCATGCATCTGCGGCTGGCCGCCAGTACCACCATCGCCAATTATCTGCTACCGGAACAGATTGCCCGTTTCCAGCTGCAGCAGCCGCAGGCCAGGGTGGAACTGCTGGTGGCCAATACCGCCGATGTGGTGGAGGCGGTGGCCGGCTTCAAGGTGGACATGGGCTTTATCGAAGGGCCCTGCCACCACCCGGATATCGTGGTGGAACCCTGGCAGGACGATATTCTGGTGGTGTTTGCTGCCGCCAGCCATCCGCTGGCACAGGGTGCGGTCAGCCTGTCACGGCTGGCACAGGCACAGTGGGTATTGCGCGAGAGCGGTTCCGGCACGCGCGAGGAAGTGGAGCGCCTGTTGCTGCCGCATGTGGGCGGTTTTGCCCAGGTCATGGAAATGGGCCATTCCGAAGCCATCAAGCGGGTGGTGGCCGCCGGGCTGGGGGTGAGCTGCCTGTCCTTGCATGTGGTGCAGGAACTGCTGGACAGCGGGCAGGTGGTGGCGGTGCTGGCTCCCCTGCCTGCCTTGCATCGCCCGCTGTACCGCATTCATCACAAGGACAAGAGCCAGACGCGTGGCATGCTGGCGTTCAACCACATGTGAAACGGCCCTGCGGGCTGGCCCGCAAGGCCGTGGCGGGTAGCGGCAGGGCCGGCTGGTGAACCGGCTGCTTACAGCCAGAAGTCGTTGCGCTGGCGATGGGCTTCCACCAGACGCTGAAACACCTTGGGGTCCTTGGTGTAGGTCAGCTCGCCGGCCATGGGCTGGTAGAGATCAAGCAGGCGCGAGGTCCAGAAGCGCAGCGCGGCGGCGCGCAACATCACCGGCCAGGCGCGGATTTCCTCGGCGGTCAGCGGGCGCACCGACTGGTAGCCGGCCAGCAAGGCAGTAGCCCGTTCCGGGCAGATGCTGCCGTCCTCCAGCCGCGTCCAGTCGTTGAAGGCAATGGCTACGTCATACAGCAGGATGTCGTTGCAGGCGTAGTAAAAGTCGATGAAACCGGCGATTTTGTCGCCGTCCATCAGCACATTGTCCTTGAACAGGTCGGCATGGATGACGCCGCTGGGCAGGTGATCAAAGCGGTGGCTGTCCTGGAATTGCACCTCTTCACGCAGGCTGGCGGCATCGGCCGCGTCCATGTAGGGATACATGGCCGTGGCGGTTTCGCTCCACCAGCGCGGGCCACGCGGATTCTTCATCTTGCGCGGGAAGGTGGCGCTGGCCACATGCATCTGGGCCAGCATTTCCCCCACGGCCCGGCACTGGATGGCGCTGGGCTGGCTGATGTCGGCACCGGACAGGCAGCTCACCAGACAAGCCGGCTTGCCGGCCAGGAGCGAGGCAAACTGGTCGGTGTGATCGGCCAGCGGCGCCGGGCAGGCCACGCCGTGACGCGCCAGATGGCTCATCAGCGTCAGGTAGTAGGGCAGTTCTTCCAGCTTCAGGGTTTCGAAGATGGTGAGGACGTAACGGCCATGGGTGGTGGTGACAAAGTAATTGGTATTGGTGACGCCAGCGGCGATGCCCTTGAGTTCGACCAGCTGGCCGAGCGCATAGCGGCTCAGCCAGCCTTGCATCATGTCATCGCTGACGGTGGTGTAAACCGACATGCCTGTTCCTCAGAAGCGCTTGAGAACCCATTGCGGGATGACGATGCGGCGATTCGGGTCCACCTGCTTCATGCTGCCATTGCCCTCTTCATCCATCAGGTAGTAAGGGAAACCGATGGCAGGGGTGACTTTCATCATGTAGAGCTGACCATTGAGGCGGTATTCCTCGATCTTGTCGTCACCGCGCTGGATGATGCGTACTTCCGGTTCGGCCGTGGCGGCAGCATCCGGCGAAATGGTGGGCGGCGGCGGAACGGTGGCCGGGGCCGGCGTGTCGGCCCAGGCGGCCGCAAGCGGCAGCAGGGCGAGGAGGGCAAGGAAGCGACGCATGATGATGGGTCCTTGGTGACAGTGTCGTTATAGGT
>NZ_JAELTZ010000083.1:0-9808 GCF_016429115.1 Aquitalea sp. ASV15
GGCCCACCGCTCCAGCAGCAGACCGCTCAGCACCCCGGCCAGCGCCGCCAGCATCAGGTCCAGCTTGTAAGGCAGGCCGCGCCCCAGCATGGCGACCACGCCAGCCGCCACGGCGGCCCCCAGCGCCGGGCGGTGCTTGAGCTGCGGCGCCACGATGGCGGCAAAGGTCGCCCCCATGGCGAAATCCAGCCCCAGATTGGCCAGCCCCGGCAGCGACTGCCCCAGACTCACCCCCACCACCGTCCATAACAGCCAGTTGCCATACATGGCCAGCGACGAACCCAGCCAGTACCACTGGCCGCCTGCCGCTCCTTTGGTGCGAAAGCGGTGTTCGACCACGGCAAAGGTTTCATCGGTCAGCCAGAAGGCCAGCGGCCAGCGCCAGGCCAGCGACCAGTCACGGGCAAAGGGCAGCAAGGTGGCGCTATATAGCGCGTGGCGCAGATTTACCACAAAAGTGGTGAGCCACAGCACCGGCAAGGCGGTGCCGGCCCCGATCAGGCTGACCCCGATGAATTGCGAGGAGCCGGCAAACACCAGCACCGACATGCCGATGGCCGTGGCGCTGGACAGGCCGGCGGCAATGGCCAGCGTGCCGAAGATGACACCAAACGGAGCAGCGCCCACCAGCATGGGCACGGTATCGCGCACGCCTTCCAGCAGTAGCGCGCGACGGGATGAACAGGTTTGTGGAGACATGGGATGATGATAAAGGTGAACACAGCAGCCACGCTATCACCATGCATGGCAGGCTGACTTGAACGATCTTGCGCTCAGCGCCGGAGGCTGCGCTGGTAAGCAGCCGGGGTAATGCCCAGCGCGTGCCGGAACACCCGGGTCAGATGCGGCTGGTCGGCAAAGCCCAGCTCCAGCGCCGTGGCCGCCGGACTATGGCCATCGGCCAGCATGCGTCGGGCACGTACCACGCGCAACTGATTGCGCCAGGCCACCGGCGGCAAGCCCAGGTGGCGGGAAAACTGCCGGTTCAGCTGCCAGGGCGACAGCCCCACCGCCTGTGCCAGTGTGGCCAGCGACAGATTGTCCGTCACACAGTCGGCCAGCAGCTGCCGGGCGCGCTCCACCGCCTGTGGCCACGGCCGCAGTGGCCGCTCGGCAATCTGCATATGGCGCAACACCACCTGGCTGAACACCGCATACAGTGCCGTTTCGCGTTGCAGGGTATCCCGGCTGTCGCGCAAGACCTGATGCAGCTGGTTTAGCCGCGCGGCCAGGGGTGGATCGAACACCACGGTCTCGCGAAAATACGGCGTCACCCCGCGCTGACCGCTGATTTCCGCCGCCAGCCGGCCAATCAGCTCGGCAGAGGGATAAAAGCCGCGATAGGCCCAGCCTTGCTGGTGCGCGCACTCGCCAGTATGCACCTCGCCCGGATTCATCAGCACCAGCGCCCCCACCCCGGCAATATGATTGCCGCCGCGATGGCGATAAGCCTGGGCGCCGGCCAGCAAGGCATTCACCACGTATTCTTCGTGAAAATGCGGCGCAAACACCTGCTGCCGGTAAAAGGCATCCAGACATTCCAGCGGCGCGATATCGTCGGCGCGAAAGAAACGGGAAAATTCGTGCTCAGGCAGTGGCATGGTTTGAAACCGGGACGAACAGGGTCCGGCTCATTCTGGCACAGCCACCAGCGGAAAACTTGAACGATCTTGCGCCCGTCAGGAACCGGCCATGAAGGTACGGATGCCGGAGCCGACAAACTGCACACCGACGCAGATCAGCAGGAAACCCATCAGCCGGGTGGTCACCTCGCGCCCGCCACGCCCCAGCCGGGCCGAGATCATGGCCGAGGAACGCAGCACCAGCCACATGCCGAGGCTGGTGCCGGCAATCGCCACAAAAGTCATGCCAAAGGCCAGCGCCTTGGCCGGCCAGCCGGCGAGTTCGGCGATTTCGGTGGAAATGCCGATCACCACCGCGATGGTCCCCGGCCCGCTGATGCCGGGCATGGCCAGCGGGAAGAAGGCGTAGTCTTCGCGCTCGCCGGTTTTGGGCGCCATGCCGGGGTCCTGCGACAGAAACAGCATGCGGTAACCCAGCACCGCCACCACCAGGCCGCCGGCTATGCGCAGCGCACCATAGGAAATGCCGAAAGCCGCCATGATCAGGTTACCGGCCAGCAGGCTGACCAGCATGATGGCGGCGGCAAACAGGCAGGCACGGCGCGCCTGATTGGCACGGCCGGCGTCGTTCATCTGCTGGGTCAGTGAAATGAACAGCGGAATCTTGGACAGCGGGTTGGTAATGGTCAGCAAGCTGAGCAAGCCGCCAAACAGGAACTTCAGGGACAGGGTTTCAAGCATGATGAAAACACATGGAATATCAGCGACCGATTATAAATTTCCCCAGCAGAAATGATAGTGCCGCGTCGTGCCTGCCCATATTGGTGTCGCATCCCGAAAACCCGCGCACCTGCGGCACTTTGTCGCAGTCGGCATGGTCTGATGTGTGCTAATTTTGAGCGCAACTTTTCTGGAGAATCCGATGTCCCTGTCCCGACTGCTGACCCTGCTTGCCGGCCTGCTGCTGGCCGCCACTGTTTCTGCCCACAGCTTCAAGCTGGGCGCGCTGGAGCTGGGCCACCCCTGGAGCCGCGCCATGCCCGAAGCCAGCCCCACCGGCGCGGCCTATCTGAGCATCAAGAACACCGGCAAGGAAGCCGACACCCTGCTGGCCGCCAGCACGCCCCGCGCCGACAAGGCCGAGCTGCATGTGCATGTCAACGACAATGGCGTGATGCGCATGCGTGAAGTAAGCGGTGGCGTGGCCGTGGCCGCCGGCAGCGAAGTGAAATTTGCCCCGGGTGGCTACCACATCATGCTGATCGGCCTGAAGCAGCCGCTGAAGGCAGGCGAACACTTCCCGCTGACGCTGAAATTCGCCAAGGCCGGCACGGTGACCGTGGAAGTGCTGGTGGAAAAAGACGCGCCGATGGCGATGGAACACTGAGGGTTTGGGGCCGGCAAAATTCGGCCAATCTGCTGATTTTTCTGGCCAATTATTGCCACTGCCCGCTTCGGCGGGCATTTTTCTGCCCTACGTTGCGCCAATGTGACATCGTGCAATGCAGCATTCCGCCTTTGTTAGAGTAATCGCTTTACCACCGCACCATCCTTGGGCACACTGGCGTCCGGGAATTGAGTTGAACAACGCTTTGTACTGCTCAGTCCGCCGGTTACCCTACACAGTAGTAAGCGCCAAGTCTGCACTAAAAGAGTCAACACGATGGAGGAGAACGGGTCTTGCCAGTCAAGCCCCGTCAAATAATAGATCGACTCAGGGAACCGGCGGATTTTTCCTCATTCTGCGTTATGCTATCCGGCACTGCATTCAAGCTGGACTCTCATGAATACCCCCATCCTCCCCCAGCCCGCCTTGCCCCGCATTGCCATTGAATATTGCACAGGCTGCCGCTGGCTGCTGCGCGCCGCCTGGATGGCACAGGAGCTGCTGACCACCTTTGAAAAGGAAGTGGGCGAAGTGGCACTGCGTCCCGGCAGCGGTGGCGTGTTCCGCATCAGCATCGATGAGCAGACCCTGTGGGACCGCAAGCGCGATGGCGGCTTTCCCGACATCAAGCAGCTGAAGCAGCTGGTGCGCGACCGGGTGGCACCCGACAAGACGCTGGGCCACAGCGAACGCGCGGCCGACTGATCACGAGGCCGCATGACCGGGCAACGCAAGATCATCCATGTCGATTGCGACTGCTTTTATGCCGCCATCGAAATGCGTGACGACCCCAGCCTGCGCGAAGTACCGCTGGCGGTGGGCGGCCAGCCCGACAGCCGTGGCGTCATCGCCACCTGCAACTACATCGCCCGCCGCTTTGGCGTGCACAGCGCCATGTCATCGGCGCGTGCCCTGCGGCTGTGTCCGCAGCTGATCATCCTGCCGCCGGACCTGCGCCGCTATCGCGAGGCCAGCCAGCAGATCATGGCCATCTACGAGCGCTATACCCCGCTTATCGAGCCGCTGTCGCTGGACGAAGCCTATCTGGATGTCAGCTGCCAGCCACATGAACAGGGCAGCGCCACGCGCATGGCCACCGCCATTCGCCGCCAGATCAGTGCCGAAGTCGGCATCACCGACTCGGCCGGCATCGCACCCAACAAGTTTCTGGCCAAGATCGCCAGCGACTGGAACAAGCCGGATGGCCAGCTGGTGATCCGGCCGCAGGATGTCGACAGCTTTGTACTGGGCCTGCCGGTCGAAAAAATTCACGGGGTGGGCAAGGTGACGGCGGCCCAGCTGAAACAGCTGGGCATTCATCGTTGCAGCGACTTACGTCAATGGGAGAAGCTGGACCTGATGCGCCACTTTGGCCGCTTTGGCGAACGCCTGTACCAACTGGCGCGCGGACAGGACGAGCGGCCGGTATCCACCGACCGCAGCCGCAAGTCCATCAGCGTGGAAGAAACCTATGCCCAGGACCTGCCCGACCTGGCGGCCTGCCTGGACAAGCTGCCGGAACTGATGAGCAAGCTGCAGGGGCGCATTGCCCGGGCGGAGAATCCGCCATTCAAGGGCTTGAGCGTAAAACTGAAGTTTGCCGATTTCAGCCAGACCACGGCCGAACACAGCGGCCGGCAGCTGAGCAGCGCCGACTACCGCGACCTGCTGGAAATCGCCTATGCCCGCGGCCAGCGCCCGGTACGGCTGGTGGGAGTGGGGGTCAGGCTGGCCGATGATGCCGACCAGCCGCAGCAACTGCCGCTGTTCGATGTCCTGTAAGCGGGCTTATTGCTTGCTGGCTTCCAGATAGGCCGCCCGGGCGGCGGCGCTGTCCTGCCAGGTGCGGGCCACGCTGGCACGCTTGCCCAGCAAGGCCAGATAGTCTTCGATGCCCGGAATGATGGTGGTCAGGTCTTCGCCATACACCTGCTGGGTGGATGCTGCCACCAGCGGCAAGATACAGGCGGCAGAAATATCGGCAAAGCTGAAATATTCCCCGGCCAGCCACGGGCCATACTGCACCAGGCGCGACACGGCCAGCAGGCTGCGCTCGATGGCCGCCTTGGCCGCTGCCTTGCCGGCTTCATCCAGCGCGGCACCAAACAGCAGATGGCGGTACAAGGGCGCGGCGGCCGGCATCAGGTACAGATCCAGCATGGTCATCAGTTCGCGCGCGCTGGCACGGCCATTTGGCGTCGGTGGCAGCAGGGCGGCGGTGGGATAGGCATCTTCCAGCCATTCCAGAATCACCGTGGACTCGGACAGGGCATGGCCATTGATGTCGACAAAGGGAATCTTGCCCATCGGGCTCAGTTCCAGCAGCGCCGCTTCCTGCGAGGGACGCGTCGGCACTTCCTGGAAATTGACGCCCTTTTCCAGCAGGGCAATCTTGACCTTGTTGTAGTAAGCGGACAGCTGCACGCCGTAGAGTTTGATCATGCGGTTCTCCTTGCGGGCTGCGCCCAGAGTGAAAGACGGTGTTTTACCCGGCTCCGGGCGCAATGCAAAACAGGCCTTGTCTGCCCGGCTTGGCCGACAACGCCTGCATTATGCCATCTTTCCCGCTCTCAGCCAGACGGCAAGGCCCGCCAAACGGTGCTTTAGCGCGCCATGGCCAGCGACTTCTGCTGCAAACGGCTGCGTAGCAACGGGATCAACTGCTGGGTGGCCTTCTCACCCTCCAGAATGGCCTGGTGCCGTGCCTCGAAGTCGGCCGAGCCGATATTCAGCACATTGGGGCGGATCACCACATCCGCCTGTTTCAGCTCGGCGGCCAGCGTGGGACCGCTCATGATATTGAAGCTCTGGTCCAGCATGGAAAACAGGCCGGTGGCCTTGCCCGGCTTGGGCTTGGCGGAAATATCCACCGCAATGACGAAATCCGCCCCCATCTCGCGCGCTGCCGATACCGGCACCGGGCTGACCAGGCCGCCATCGACATAGCGCTTGCCGCCGATCACCACCGGCAGGAAGACATTGGGGATGCTGGCCGAGGCGCGTACGGCCTGGCCGGTATTGCCCATGCGGAACACCACTTTCTGGCCGGAGTCCAGCTCGGTGGCGACAATGCCCAGCCGGCGCGGCAGTTTTTCGATGGGCCGGTTGCCCAGCTGGGTGTTGATATAGGCTTCCAGCTTCTCGCCCTTGAGGAAGCCCTTGGTGGACAGCGTCCAGTCGGTGAGTTCGGATTCGTCCAGCTGCATGGCCTTGGCTTGCAGTTGCATGCCGTTCAGGCCGGAAGCATACAGGCTGCCCACCACGCTGCCGGCACTGGTGCCGGTGATGATGTCCGGCACGATGCCATTGGCTTCCAGCATCTTGATCACGCCGACATGGGCAAAGCCCTTGGCCGCCCCGCCGCCCAGCGCCAGCGCGATACGGGGCTTGACCGGGACTTTCGGGGGAGTGATTTCGGTTTTGGGTTGGGTCAGGGTACAGGCGGCCAGCAGCAACAGCAGGCTGGCCGGAGCCAGGCGGCGTAGGAATGTCATGATGGATTGAATAAGTAGTGACGGGGTTGGGAGCGTATAGGGCTCGTTTGATTATTGCGGCGCAACATGGTTCCCCTCACCCGTGTCTGCCAGCAGGAAAACATGATTGAGATGGCGCTCGCCCTCCAGCTCGAAAAAGCAATCAGCCCCCTGTTGCAGACCGAGGTGCCGGTAAAAACCCAGGGCCCGCTGATTGCCGTGAAACACGCTCAACCACAAGCCGTGGTAACCCAGCTGGCCGGCCAGTTGCAAGCTGGCTGACAGTAAACACCGTCCCAGCCCCTGCCCGGCAAAACGTGGCATGACATAAAGCGTGGCCAACTCGGCTTGCCACGCCGGCTCTCCAGGGCAGGCGGCAGCCTCTTGCAGCAAGGCATAGGCCAGTAGATGGCCATCACGCTCCAACAGCAGGATGTGCTGTTGCGGGTCGGCCAGCTTGTCCAGAAACACCTGCGGGGTAAAACTGGCTTGCACATAACGCGCCAGTGCCGGACGGATGCCTGCGCTGGCATAGGTATCCAGCCATACCAGGCTGGCCAGTGCCGCCAGGCATGCGGCGTCTTCCGGTCGTGCTGGCCGCAGGCGGTCCGTCATTGTCGTATCAGACCTTGCCCGGCCAGCTGCCCGGTTTGACGAATTCGATCACCTGCCGGCCATCCGGCAGCGTATTGCCCTTTTTCTTCAGCGTACTTTTCCAGGCATGGCCATACACCACTTCATAGGTGGCGGGCAGCGTGCCATCGCGCCGTCGTGTTTCGTAACTGGCCTCGACCCGGCGCCAGGCCTGCTTGCCCATCAGGCCACGGCTGCGGTCACGCGTGGCATTGTGCGCGCCAATGGCCTTGAGGTCGTGCATCACGTCGCGCACCTTGTCGTAGGTGAGCACGATCTTGTCCATGTCCATCACCGGCTCGGCAAAGCCGACGCGCATCAGCGCATCGCCCAGGTCGTGCATGTCGATGAACTGGTTGACGTGGGTGGCCTGGTCCACGCCACCAAAGGCTTCGCGCAGTTCGAACAGGGTGTCCGGGCCCAGCGTGGAAAACATCAGCATGCCGTCCGGCTTGAGTACGCGCTCGAATTCGCTGAACACGCTGTCCGGAATATTCACCCACTGGATGGTGAGATTGGACCAGATCATGTCCACGCTATTGTCGGCCAGCGGCAGCCTTTCCACATCGGCACACACCTGCCAGGGCTGGCTGCGCTTGAACAGTTTTTTCAGCAGGCCGTCGCCGGCGCGTTGACGCTCGCGCGAGGCGCACAGCATGGCGTGGGCCAGATCCAGCTCCACCACCTGGGCTTCCGGATACTGGGCGCGCAGCTGGGCCGCGCCATAACCGGTGCCGGTGCCGGCATCCAGAATCACTTGTGGCTGATGCTTGATATAGGACAGGCGCTCGGCCATGCGGTCGGACACTTCACGCTGCAACACGGCGGCGGAGTCGTAACTGCTGGCGGCGCGCTCAAAAGAGGCGCGGATACGGGCTTTGTCGGTGTAAAACGCTTCGCTCATGCGGAGGCTTCCAGATGCTGGGCCAGCTTGGCGACAAATTCGTCCTGGTGGGACAAAAATGGCGCGTGCGAAGCCTGGGTGAATTCGTGCAGGGTGGCATCGGCCAGGGCAGACTGCAGCCAGCGGCCGGCACCGATGGGGGTGATGGCATCGCGCACCCCGTAAAACAGCGCCACCGGACAATGAATCTGGCCGGCCAGCGCACGCGCATCGGCCTCCAGCAATAATTCGAGTGCCGGCAGCAGGCCTTGCGGCCGGCCGTGGGAAAACAGCTGCTCACGCACCGCCTTGACGGTATCGCGCGCCGCGGGCGCCCCCATCATCTGCAGGGCGAGGAAGCGCTCCAGCGTTTGCTCGAAGGCCCCTTCCAGGCTGGCCCCCACCGCTTCAATGGCAGCGCGCTGCTGGGCGTGTGGCCAGCTGTCGTCGCGCACGAAGCGCGGGCTGGTGGACACCAGCGCCAGGCTCTTGATCTTGTCGGGATGGCGGGCCGCCCAGTGCTGGGCAATCAGGCCGCCCAGCGACCAGCCGACAACTTGTACCGGAAAAGGGAATTGGGCATCGACCAGGTCGGCCACTGCGTCGGCATCAAAGCGCGCCAAAGGAGCGGATGCACCATGGCCGGGCAGATCGACCAGATGCACGCAATAGTGCGCGGCCAGCACGTCGGCCACACGGTCGAATACGCCGCCATGCAGGCCCCAGCCATGCAGCATTACCACGTCCGGGCCACGGCCGCGGCTTTCAACAAACAGAGTCATGGGCAATCAAATGGGGGAGAAAGGTGGTTTTCGCAAGAGCGCGCAGCGAAAGAAAGCCGCCGCGCGGGCTGCCGGCTCAGGCGGCACGGCGAAACTCCTGCACAAAGCGCGCCAGCCGTTCCCAGTCGATGGCGTCAGCCGGGGCCGGGGCGGCAAAGTAATAACCCTGCAATTTGCCACAGCCCATCTCTTGCAAGCGCGCCAGCTGGGCAGCGGTTTCCACGCCTTCGGCCACCACGTCCAGCCCCAAAGCCTGCGCCAGCGCCAGGATGGCACGCACGATGGCAAACGCTTCTTCCTTGCGGTCGACATCAAACACAAAGCTCTGGTCTATTTTCAGCACATCGAAACGGTAGCGGTGCAGATAGGACAGTGCGGAATAACCGGTGCCGAAATCGTCCAGCGCCAGCTTGACGCCCAGATCATGCAGGGCATGCATCACGGTGGCGGCGATGTCCGGCACGTCGATCAGCGCGCTTTCGGTGATTTCCAGATGCAGGATGGCGGCTGGCAGCTGGTAGCTGTCGATGATGTCGCGCATCCACGCCACCAGTTCCGGGTCGTGGAAATTGGCGGAGGACAGATTGATATGCAGGGCGATGTCCGGCGATACCCGCGCCTCGTCCAGCCACCGCCGCAGCTGGCGGCAGGCGGCATTGATCATGTAGCGGTCGACACGGGTGATCAGCCCGCTTTCCTCCGCCATGGGCAGGAATAGCGCCGGCGAAATCAGGCCGCGCAGCGGATGCTGCCAGCGCACCAGTGATTCGAAACCCACCAGCTCGCCACTGTTGGCATCGATAAAGGGCTGGAAATAGGGCTGCAGCTGGTCGTCGACCTCCAGCGCCCGGCGCAATTCGCTTTCCAGCGCCAACTGGTCGGCCTGATTGATGCGCAACTGGTGGTTGAACACGGTATAACCCTGCCGGCCCTGCTGCTTGGTGCAGTACATGGCATGGTCGGCATCGCGCAGCAGCTCTTCTGCCTTGTGATAATGCTCGCGGTCGGCCAGCACCACGCCGACACTGGCGGTGGAGAAGACTTCACGTCCGGCCAGGATCACCGGC
>NZ_JAELTZ010000084.1:0-9796 GCF_016429115.1 Aquitalea sp. ASV15
TTCGAGCTGTCCTGGCTGAATGCACGCGGCAAGCCGCAGGTGGGCATTGCCACCTTCCGCATTCCGGCCGACAGCCCCAACCTGATCGAATCCAAATCGTTCAAGCTCTACCTGAACAGCTATAACCAGACCCGTATCGCCAGCCTGGCTGAATTACAGGCGCAGCTGGCGCTGGACCTGTCCAATGCCGCCGGCGGTGCGGTATCGGTCAGCGTGCAGCTGCCGCAGGACTTTGCCGCCGAGCGCATTGCCGAACTGGATGGCGACTACATCGACGAGCAGGACATCGCCGTGGACCACTACGCGCCCTGCCCGGACATCCTGCGTGCCGACACCGGTAATATCGTCAGCGAAACCCTGTGCAGCAATCTGCTGAAGTCCAACTGCCTGGTGACCGGCCAGCCGGACTGGGGCAGCGTGCAGATCCGCTACACCGGCCCCAAGCTGGACCGTGAAGCACTGCTGCGCTACCTGATTGGTTTCCGCCAGCACAATGAATTCCACGAGCAATGCGTGGAGCGCATCTTCACCGACATCCTGCGCGCCTGCGCACCGCAACAGCTGACGGTCTATGCCCGCTACACCCGCCGTGGCGGCCTGGACATCAACCCCTGGCGCAGCAACTGGGAAAGCGCGCCCACCGCCAATACCCGCACTGCACGGCAGTAAGCTGGCCGTCTACGTAAAAAAGCCTGCTTGTGGTTCAAGCAGGCTTTTTTTGCGGGCAAGCGCCGACCATCAAAACGGCACCGGTGCCTCGAATTCCATTTCTTCACGGGTAATCGGGTGGCGCAACACCAGCCGCGAGGCATGCAACAGCAGGCGATCGGCCTTGGCCAGCACCTCCGGTGGCGCGTAGATGTCATCCCCCAGAATCGGGTGGCCGCTTTCCAGATGCAGCATGTGCATGCGCAACTGGTGGGCACGGCCGGTTTGCGGGTCCAGCTCCATGCGCGAGGTGTGGCGTGTGGTATCGCGCGATACCACGCGGTAATGGGTGATGGCCTCTTTGCCTTCGACATGGTCGATTTTCTGGCGCGGGCGATTGGGCCAGTCGATGATCAGCGGCAGGTCGATGGTGCCGCTATTGCTTTCGACAATGCCATCCACCACCGCGATATAGCGCTTCTTCACCTTGCGGTCCATAAAGGCGATGGACAACGCCCGCTGCATGGCCGCGCCGCGACCAAAGATCACCAGCCCCGAGGTAGCCATATCCAGCCGGTGCACCGTCAGCGCATCCGGATACACTTTCTGCACCCGGCTAACCAGGCAATCCTCCTTGCCCTCGCCGCGCCCCGGCACCGACAGCAGGCCGGACGGCTTGTCCACCACCAGCAGGCAGTCATCCACGTAAATGACCGACAGGCCGGTATCCGGCGGCGGCGTGTAGTTTTCCAGATTGTGGGCTTGGCTCATGGCGGCAACAGGGGAACAGAATAAGTAAAGAGCCGCGATTATCTTACCCCCGGCGCGGCTTCACAAGCTGTCACCCTGTATTTGCCGGGGAATTGCCACTTGAAATGGCAGCGCAACGCCATCACCCTGTCATGATCAGATCATTCGCTACCCAAGGAGCCGTCATGCCGGAACGCTTTTACCTCGACCCTTACCAACGCCAGCTGGAAACCACGGTGGTGCGCCATGACGATGCTGGCCTGGTGCTGGCAGACACCCTGTGCTACCCCTTGGGCGGCGGCCAGCCGGGCGACACCGCCACGCTGAGTCTGGCCGATGGCAGCACGCTGGCCATCAGCGATACCCGCCGCAACCGTGAAACCCGCGAAATACTCCATATCACCGCTGCCGATGCCCCGCGCTTGGCCGCAGGCAGCCCGGTCACCCTGACGCTGGACTGGGCACGCCGTCACCGCCACATGCGGGTGCATACTGCCCTGCATCTGCTCTCCGTGGTGATCAAGGCTGGGGTCACCGGTGGCAATCTGACCGCCGAATCCGGGCGACTGGACTTTGACATTCCGGAGGGCATGGAGCTGGACAAGGACGCCATTGAAGCTGGCCTGAATGCGCTGGTGGCGCAAGACCTGGCAGTGAGCATCCAGATGACCAGCGGCGAGGCGCTCAAGGCGCGGCCAGAGTTGATCAAGACCATGTCGGTGACCCCGCCGCTGGACTTGCCGGAAATCCGCCTGATTGAAATCGACGGTGTCGACCTGCAACCCTGTGGCGGCACCCATGTGCGCAGCACCGGCGAGATCGGCCGCCTGCTGGTGAAAAAGATTGAAAGCAAGGGCGCGCGCAACAAGCGGGTGGTGATCGCGCTGGCCGACTGAACCTGCGGCAGCCGCCATCGCAAAGGGGACCCGCAGGTCCCCTTGTGCATTGCCCATCAGCACCAGACAGCGACTGGCTCAGATATCGGCTTCCACCTCGTTGCCCTTGGCTTCCATCCAGCTACGACGGCTGGAAGCCTCGCCCTTGCCCATCAGCATGACGAAGGTGGACAGGGTATGGGCCAGCTCGCCCGGACGCACCTGCACCCGCGACAAGCGGCGGGTATCCGGATTCATGGTGGTGTCCTTCAGTTGCTCCGGGTTCATCTCGCCCAGACCTTTGAAGCGCGAGATGCTCCAGCTGCCCTCGCGCACATTCTCACTGCGCAGACGGTCCAGAATGGCGTTGAGTTCGCCCTCGTCCAGCGCATAAATCTTGCGCGGCGGACGGTTCTTGCCCGAACCCGGCACATCCACCCGGAACAGCGGCGGCTGGGCGATGTAGATATTGCCGTTTTCGATCAGCCGCGGGAAATGGCGGAAGAACAAGGTGAGCAACAACACCTGGATATGCGAGCCATCCACGTCGGCATCGGACAGGATGGCAATCTTGCCGTAACGCTGGCTGGACAAGTCCGGGTGATCATCCGGCCCGTGCGGGTCGACACCGATGGCCACCGAGATGTCATGGATTTCGGCATTGGAAAACAGCTGGTCCTTGTCGGTTTCCCAGCTATTGAGCACCTTGCCGCGCAAGGGCAGGATGGCCTGGTATTCCTTGTCGCGCGCCAGTTTGGCCGAGCCGCCGGCCGAGTCACCCTCAACCAGGAACAGCTCGTTGCGCTCGATGTCTTCACTTTCGCAATCGGTCAGCTTGCCCGGCAACACGGCTACGCCAGAGCCTTTTTTCTTTTCTACTTTCTTGACCGATTTCAGCCGTGATTGCGCCTGACGGATGGCCAGCTCGGCAATCTTCTTGCCGGCTTCCACATTCTGGTTCAGCCACAGCTCCACCGGGTCACGCGCCAGGCTGGAAATCAGCTTCAGGGCATCGCGGCTGGTGAGCTTGTCCTTGGTCTGGCCCTGGAATTGCGGGTCCAGCACACGGGCCGACAGTACAAAGCGCACCCGGCTCCACACGTCTTCGGCCATCAGCTTGACGCCGCGCGGCAGCAGGTTGTGATGGTCGATGAAGCTCTTGACTGCATCGAACACCCCGGCGCGCAGGCCGGCTTCGTGGGTACCACCGGAAGGGGTGGGAATCAGGTTGACATAGCTCTCGCCGCTGGCGCCGTCCTCGAACCAGGCCATTGCCCACTGCACGCCTTCGCCCTTGGCAAATTGCTCGTGGTCGTCACCGATATAGGCTTCGGCGGCAAACAGCGGCGCAATCGGTTCATCGCCGTTGCACAGCTCGGCCAGATAACTTTTCAGGCCCTGCGGGTACTGCCATACCTTGACCTCGTCACCGCTGGGCTTCTCCACCGTCAGCGTCACTGCCACGCCAGGCAGCAATACTGCCTTGGCGCGCAGCAGGCGTTCCAGCTCTGGCAGCGAGTAACGCGGGCTTTCAAAATACTTGCCATCCGGCCATACCCGCACCCGCGTGCCGCTGGTGCGCGGGCCACAGTCACCAACGCGGGCCAGCGGTTCAATCACATCACCGCCGGAAAACACCAGGCGGTGCACGCCGCCTTCGCGCTTGACCTCGACCTCCAGCCGGGTGGACAAGGCATTGGTCACCGACACCCCCACGCCATGCAGACCACCGGAGAAGGCATAGGCGCCGCCATCCTTCTTGTTGAACTTGCCGCCGGCATGCAGCCGGGTGAATACCAGCTCCACCACCGGCACACCTTCTTGCGGATGCAGACCTACCGGAATGCCGCGGCCATCGTCTTCCACCGACAGCGAGCCATCCTGGTGCACGGTGACGGCAATCTTTCGGGCATAGCCGCCCAGCGCCTCGTCGGCCGCATTATCGATGACTTCCTGACAAATATGCGTGGGGTCGGTGGTGCGGGTATACATGCCCGGCCGTTCCTTGACCGGTTCCAGCCCCTTGAGCACCCGTACCGAGGATTCGTCGTACTGTTGAGTCATAGCTTGTTTCGTCGCCTGTATCGGCCCTGCAGCCAGGGCCAAGCTGAATGATGTTGCCACCCCGCCACACGGCAGGGCCGGCATGATGCTCAAGCGGCAGCACTGGGCCGCCGCTTGCTTGAAGAATGAGGCTGATCGCCCGGCAAGGCGGCGTCAGTGATCCTGCAGTTTGTCCGGCAAGCCGCAGGCAGGCTGGCGCATGCGCTGCACAAAGCTGTCGTAGTTTTCCAGGCCCTTGAGAAAACGCGACAATTCGGTCAGGGCACGGATATACACATCGCGCTTGAACTCGATCACCGCATCCACCGGCGCCCAGTAATCATTCCAGCGCCAGCCATCGAACTCCGGATGGCTGCTGGCACGCAGGCAGACGTCGCAATCGCGCCCGGTCAGCCGCAGCAGAAACCAGATCTGCTTCTGCCCCTTGTAGCTGCCACGCCATTCGCGCCTTACCCAGTTGCTGGGCACGTCATAGCGCAGCCAGTCGCGGGTACGCCCCACGATCTTGACATGTTGCGGCAACAGCCCGACCTCCTCCAGAAGCTCGCGGTACATGGCCGCCTCCGGACTTTCGCCCGGCTTGATGCCTCCTTGCGGAAATTGCCAGGAATGCTCGCGCACCCGCTTGCCCCAGAACACCTCATTTTTACCGTTAATGAGGATGATTCCGACATTGGGGCGATATCCGTCCCGGTCCAGCATGAAAAAAACCTGCAAATCGTCTAGTTGACCGAATTTTTGCACATTTCGTCAGCTCTTGCCATGCGCCTGTCCACCCGCGTGCCCGGCAAATCCACCACAGCATGCGCCAGGCACATGAAAAAGAATTGACGCCGCCGGGTAAAGCCGTTTAAAAATTCAGCGCAATCCTCCCCACCCCTCATCAGGATGCCCGGCCTCATGCAAGCACGTCGCAGTCCACCAGCCTTCTCCGCCCGGCCTCTGGCCATGGTGGCGCTGTGCCCGTGGGCCAATCCGACAGCCTTGTCACTGGGCTTCTTCATCCAGCCGTTTACTGCAGTCGGTCACCGCTAGCGTTGTGCCGTAATACCCGCCTTATGGCGGCTCACGACAATGCCTAGCACAAGGACCATCCATGCAAGATTCTGCAAATTGGCTGCACAGCCACGGCATTCGCACGGTCGAATGCCTGTTTTCCGATATCACCGGTAGCGCACGCGGCAAGCTTGTCCCCACGGCCAGCCTGCTCGCCACCAGCGAGCTGCGCTTTTCCCAGGTTGGCCTGGTACAAAGCGTCAGCGGCCACTGCCTGCAACAGCTGGTGCCCGAGCTCGATCCCGACATGCGCCTGCTGCCTGACGCCAGCACCCTGCGCCAGTTGCCATGGAGCCGCGAACCGGCCGCCATGCTGATTCACGACTGTCTGCATGAAGATGGCAGCCTGGTGGAGTTCGCGCCGCGCAATGTGCTCAAGCGGGTAGTGGCACGCTATGCCGAACTGGGCCTGACGCCGGTCGTCGCGCCGGAAATGGAGTTTTATCTGTTTGCCCGCCGCAGCAGCCTGGATGCCGCTCCGCAAGCCCCTGCCTGCTACGGCAGCCCCGGCGACAGCCTGCGCCAGCCCTACTCACTGGACCGGCTGCACGATCTGGATGCGGTACTGGGCGATATCCAGCATGGCTGCCAATGCCTGGGCATCGGTGCGGATACCTTGCTGCAAGAGGTAGGCTGCGGCCAGCTGGAAATCAATCTGCAGCATGGCGATGCCATTGCGCTGGCCGATCAGGCCTTCCTGTTCAAGCGCATGGTGCGTGAGGCGGCAGCCCGCCATCAGCTGGAAGCCTGTTTCATGGCCAAACCGCTGGCCGATGATGCCGGCAGTGCCATGCACATCCACCAGAGCCTGGTACATGCCGATAGCGGCCGCAATGCCTTCTCGCTGGACAACGGCCAGCCTGCGCCACGCTTCGCCCACTATATCGCCGGGCTGCAACATTATCTGCCGGATGCCTTGCTGCTCCTGGCACCCTACGTCAACTCCTTCCGCCGGCTGGCCCCTTTTACCGCAGCGCCCATCAATGTGGAATGGGGCTACGACAACCGTACCTGCGGCTTGCGCATTCCACATGGTGGCCCGCAGGCACGACGGGTGGAGAACCGCTTGCCCGGTGTGGATGCCAACCCCTATCTGGCACTGGCCACCACCCTGGCCTGCGGTTTGCTTGGCATGCAACAGGAACTGCAGCCCACGGCTCCGCTGGATAGCAGCGCCTATGGCCGCCCCTACGCCTTTCCCCGCACCCAGCTGGAAGCGGTGGAGCGGCTGAGCGCCAATGCTGAACTGGCCGCCGTGCTGGGACCGCAGTTTGTTGCCACCTATTGTCAGCTCAAGCTGAGCGAATGGCAGGAATTCAATCGCCAGGTCAGCCCCTGGGAGTATCGCCATCTGCTAAGCCAGGCTTGAAAGAGCTTGCATGAACCGTGAACACGCACCGCATCTGGCCCAGTTTGATGGCCATCATATCGACTCCTGGCACGCGGCCACGGCGCCACTGCGTGAGCGCTACCCGGTTCTGCACGAAGTCATACGCTGTGATGTCTGTGTGGTGGGGGCCGGTTTTACCGGCCTGTCCACCGCGCTGAGCCTGGCCGAAAGAGGACTCTCGGTGACCTTGCTGGAAGGTGCCCTGGTCGGCTTTGGCGCATCCGGTCGCAATGGCGGGCATATCCTGCACGGTTTTGCCGCCAGCATGGCTGCATTTGAAAAACAGCTGGGTGGCCGCGGCGCACGACAATGCTGGGATGCCTCACTGGAGGGGATCTCGCTGATTGCCAACCGCATCCACCGCCATCAGATCGACTGCGACCTGCACTGGGGCGTCCTCACCACCGTGAGCAATCGCCGGCAACAGCAGTGGGTACAGGCACGGCAGCGCCAGCTGCAGGCTTATGGCTATCACGACGCGCAATGGCTGGAAGGAGCAGCACTGCGTCGGCACATCGACTCGCCGTGCTTCAGCGCTGCACTTTACGACAGCGGCTGCGGTCATCTGCACCCGCTCAAGTATGCACAGGGGCTGGCACGGGCGGCCTCGCAAGCGGGGGTAAAGCTGTTCGAACACTCCCCCGTCACCTCCATCGACGAGGACAAACGCGGCTTGCAAATCGGCACACCTCAGGGCTGGGTCAATGCCGACAAAATGGTACTGGCCTGCAATGTCGATATCGGGCCATTAGCATCCGGATTGCGACGCTGCATCGTACCGCTGCGCTCACAGTTCATTGTCACGGCACCGCTGCCGCCAGCACTCGCCAGCAGCCTGCTGCCGGAAGGCGCCGCCGTTTGTGAAGGCAGCCCCTTGCCTGAGCATTTCCGCCTGACACCGGATCAACGCCTGCTGTTTGGTGGCTATCCAGGCAGTTCCAGCAGTAGCCCGCAGGCGATGATGGCCAAGTATCAGGCACGACTGGCCCGCATCTTTCCCCAGTGGCAAAACCGGCAGATCGACTATGCCTGGAGTGGGCATGTGGACATCGGTCCGGCGCGCCTGCCGCAGATCGGCCGCCAGGGCCAGCGCATCTATCATGCCCAGGGCTTTGCCGGCCATGGCGTCGCATTGAGTGGCATGGCCGGGCACATGCTGGCAGAAACCATGGCGGGAGATATCGGCTGCTTTGATGTATTCAACAAGCTGTATGCACACCCCTTGCCACTGCCAGCCTCGCTGGAAGACAGCCTGCTGCGGCTGTCAACGCTCTACCACCGCCTGCGCGATACCCTTGGTGTCTAGCCGCCCGCGTGCAGACGGCCAGCATGACCCTGCTGGCAGCCCCAAAACCGGCAAACGATGCTAGGATGCCCCGATCAACCGTTTTACTCGTGATCGATCCCGCATGGCATTTCTTCTTGACCGGCCTTCATTGCAGCGCCTGCCGCGTTTTCCGCTGAGCGTCGCCGCCTTTACCACCCTGTCCAGCGCGGCCGCGTTTCGGCATGCCCTGCTGGCTGCCATCGCCAGCGCCAGGCAGCGTATTTATCTCACGGCACTTTATCTGGAACAGGACGAGGCCGGTCAGGAAATACTGGCAGCGCTGTTCAAAGCCAAACAGGCCAATCCCACACTGGACATCCGCATCACGGTGGACTGGCATCGCGCACAACGCGGCCGCATCGGCGAGAGCCAAGATAGCTGCAATGCGGCCTGGTACCGCGAGGAATGCAGCCGCCACGCGGTCGAACTACCGGTCTATGGTGTCCCGGCACAAACCCGTGAATTGTTCGGCGTACTGCACCTGAAAGGTTTCGTTATCGACAACCAGGTGATCTACAGCGGTGCCAGCCTCAACAATGTGTATCTGCACAAGCAGGACAAGTACCGTTTCGACCGCTATCACCTGCTGGACAATGCCGCACTGGCCGACAGCATGGTCAGCTTGCTGTGCCAACACTTTTTCAATGACGAGGCTGTGTTCCGGCTAGACAAACCGGTACCCAGCACCCGCAGCATCCGCAAGGAAATCCGCGCCTTCCGCAGCCGGCTGGAAACCATGCACTACACCCTGCCGCCCGAGCAAACCTGCCAGCACGGCATGGGTGTTACCCCGGTAGTTGGACTGGGCAAGGGCAATGCACTGAATCGCCTCATCCTGCAGCTGATCGCCAAGGCCGAGCACCAGTTGGTCATCTGCACGCCCTATTTCAACTTCCCCATGGCGGTACTGCGCGCCATCAACCGCGCACTGCGCCGTGGGGTGGAAGTCACCATCATCGTGGGCGACAAAACCGCCAACGATTTTTTCATTCCCGAGACAGAACCCTTCAAGCTGATTGGTGCCCTGCCCTATTTGTACGAAATGAACCTGCGCCGCTTTGCCAAACGTCGCCAGGCACAGATCGAAAGCGGCAAGCTTAATCTGCATCTGTGGAAAGAAGGTGAAAACAGCTATCACCTCAAAGGCATGTGGTGTGATGCACAGCACATTCTGCTGACCGGCAACAATATGAATCCGCGTGCATTCCGGCTGGATCTGGAAAATGCCTTGCTGATTCACGATCCGGAACAGCAGCTGCAAGCGCAAAGCCATGCCGAACAGCAGCACATCCTGCAACACACCACCCGCATCAGCCACTATCGCCAGCTGGAAAGCGTACGTAACTATCCACTGAAAGTGCGCACCATCCTCACCCGGCTCAGCCGGGTACGCATTGATCGCATGCTGAACCTGATGTTGTAGCGCACCCCCTATCGGCTGCCAATCAATGCAAATAGCCGCTTCTCAGCGGCTATTTTCACGACACGACCCATCGCAATTGAAAGCAAGATGGGCGCATGCAACGCAAAAAGCCCAGCTCGGTTGAGCTGGGCTTTCAAAGGGGAGTCTGGCGGTGTCCTACTTTCACATGGCGAATGCCACACTATCATCGGCGCTAAGGCGTTTCACGGTCCTGTTCGGGATGGGAAGGCGTGGGACCACCTCGCTATGGCCACCAGACATAA
>NZ_JAELTZ010000085.1:0-9619 GCF_016429115.1 Aquitalea sp. ASV15
GGCGACTGGAAATACGTTGCCAAGGGCAGCTGTGAAAAAATGGGCGGCATGCTGGCCAAGTAATCCGCCCCGGCATGGTTGCCGGCCCGCGCCGGCAACCTTCCCTTCACCTCCCTTCCGGTAAACCTGGTCATGACTCCGTCTTCCCTTCCCGCCGTCGCCGGCATCGGCTTGCGCGCACCCCACTATCGTCAGGTCATGGACACCCTGCCGCCACTAGGCTGGGTGGAAGTCCACAGCGAAAACTTTTTCGATGGCGGCATGCCCTTGGCCATGCTGCAGCGGGTGGCCAGCCACTATCCGCTGTCGCTGCACGGTGTGGGACTGGGACTGGGTTCGCTGGTACGCCCGGACGGAGAGCATCTGGCCGCCCTCAAGCGGCTGGTGGATGCCATCAAGCCGCCCGCGGTATCGGAACACCTGTCGTTCAACCACAGTGCCCAGCGCTATGTGAACGACCTGCTGCCCATCCCCTATACCATGGCCTCGCTGGCGGTGATTGCCAGCCATGTGGATGAAACGCAGCAGGCGCTGGGACGGCGCATCCTGCTGGAAAACCTGTCCAGCTATGTGGAGTTTCCCGGCAACGAGATGAACGAAGGCGAGTTTCTGGCCGAACTGGTGGCCCGCACCGGCTGCGGCCTGCTGCTGGACGTCAACAATCTCTACGTCAACGGCATCAATCTGGGCACGGATGTGCAGGCCGTACTGGCGGCATTGCCCGCCGCGGCGATTGGCGAAATCCACCTGGCCGGCTATAGCGAGGGCGAAGGCATGCTGGTGGATACCCACAGCCAGCCGGTGCATCCCGGCGTATGGCAGCTGTACGCCCAGGTCATCGCCAGCATCGGCCCGCGGCCGACGCTGATTGAGTGGGACCTGGACATTCCGCCACTGGACACGCTGCAGGCCGAGGCAGCCAAGGCCGACACCATCCTGCAAGGAGCACGCCATGACGCCTGAAGCACGCTGGCAGGCAGAGCTGCTGGAGCTGATCGCCCATACCGCGCAGCAGCCGGATGCCGCTCTGGGCCTGCGCCCGGCCGGACTGGCGGTCTATCGCAACAACTACCGCGTCGGCCTGATCGAAACCCTCAAGATGATCTATCCGGTGACCGGCCAGATCGTCGGCGAGGAATTCATGACCGGGCTGGCCCGTGAATACAGCAAGCAGCACGCCTCATACAGTGGCAATCTGCACCGCTATGGCGGCAGCTTTGCCGATTTCCTGCAGGACTTCCCACCGGCACAGGCACTGCCTTATCTGGCCGATGTGGCCCGGCTGGAATGGGCAGTGCACCGCAGCTATTACGCCATCGACCAGACCCCGCTGGCGGCCAGCGCGCTGACGGACATCCATCCGGAACAGTTCGGCCAGCTGCGCTTCGCTTTTTGCGACAGCAGCCGCGCATTGTCATCCCGCTGGCCGGTGGTCTCGATCTGGCAGGGACACCAGCCCGGACAGACGCTGAATGTGAACCTGGAGGCCGGTGGCGAACCGGCACTGGTCAGCCGCCACGCCGGCAAGGTCCGGGTGCAGGCAGAAACGGCCGGCATGGCAGCACTATTGCTGGCGCTGCAGGATGGCCAGCCGCTGGGCGAGGCCGCCGGGCAGGCCCTGGCAGCACAGGATGATTTCGATCTGCAAGCCGGGCTGGCACGGCTGTTTGCCGACGGCCTGCTCAGCCACTACCAACTGTAAAACCACGCAGGCAGCCCATCCGCCAGCACGCGGAGGGACGCGGCTTGCCCACCTCACGGGAGACCGACCATGCAAGTTCTCAGACAAAAACTGCTGCCGCTGCAGCGGCTGTTCGACCAGGCCAGTCACACCGCCCGTCCGCTGGTGCTGCTGCTGTTCCGGCTGTGGGTGGCCAATGTGTTTTTCAAATCCGGCCTGACCAAGCTGGAGGACTGGGACACCACGCTATTGCTGTTTTCCAATGACTACCATGTGCCGCTGCTGCCACCCGCGCTGGCCGCGGTGATGGGCACCTTTGGCGAAACGGTGTTTTCCAGCCTGCTGGTCGCCGGCCTGTTTGGCCGCTTTGCCGCCGCCGGGCTGTTCGTGGTCAACCTGATGGCCGTCATCAGCTATCCCGACCTCACCGACATCACCCGCCAGTTCCACTACTACTGGGCCATGCTGCTGCTGACCCTGTTTGCCTTCGGCCCCGGCTGCCTGTCGCTGGATGCCGCCTGGCGGAGCTGGCGCGGCAAGCCGCGCTTGCCGGCCTGAAGCCTGCGGGCAGGCCCGGCGCGGCACCAGCCGCCGCCAGCCTGCCCTGATACACGGGCATTCCGGCAGACTGCCCGGCAGTGGCATAATGGCGTATTGCCCAACTCCACATCCGCCCGCCCATGTCTCTTACCCTCGTCATCCAGTCCCCCCGTCTCGACAGCAAGGAATTGCAGGAACTGGCCGCACTGGCCGGTGCCAGCAGCATCAGCCAGCCCTCGCTCGAATGTGCCCGGCTGGAGCAGGCCGACCCGGCCAGCCGTGATGCCATCAGCGCCTGCTGCCAGGCCCTGGGCTACGACTTCGCCTTTGTCGACAGCAGCCTGCAGCTGGCCAACTTCGGCCTGCTGGTGTCCGATATGGACTCCACCCTGATCACCATCGAGTGCATCGACGAAATCGCCGACATGCAGGGCATCAAGCCGCAGGTGGCCGCCATTACCGAACGCTCGATGCGTGGCGAACTGGACTTCTCCGCCTCGCTGCGCGAACGGGTGAGCCTGCTGGCCGGCCTGCCGGAAAGCGCGCTGGAAAAGGTCTATAAAGAACGCCTGCAACTGAGCCCCGGCGCCGAGCAGCTGCTGGCCAGCTGCAAGGAAAACGGCATCCGCTTCATGCTGGTTTCCGGCGGTTTCACCTTCTTTACCGAAAAACTCAAGCAGCAACTGGGTCTGGACTACGCCTACGCCAACCAGCTGGAAGTGGTGGACGGCAAACTGACCGGCCGCGTGGTGGGCGAGATAGTCGACGCCGCCGCCAAGCAGCGCCTGCTGATTGAAAAACGCACACAACTGGGCTTGCGCCCGGATCAGGTCATCGCCATGGGTGATGGCGCCAACGACCTGCTGATGCTGGGAGAGGCCGGCGTCGGCATCGCCTACCGCGCCAAGCCGGTGGTGCAGGCCCAGGCCGATGTGGCCATCAATGTCATGGGGCTGGACGGCGTCAGCAGACTGTTCGCCTGATTGCCCATTGCGAGGAGAGCGTCATGAGCCCGCTGCCACAGCTGGACAGTGCCAGTTTCGATGCCATGTTGCCGCTGAGCGTGCACTTGCTCAGCGAAGAGCAGTGCTCACCGGCGCGCCAGCGCGAAACCCGGCTGGCGCTGCGGGTGCTGGCCGCACCCAGCGAAACGCCGGAAGAACCCGACCCGATGCTGGTACGGCTGGAGGCCAAGCTGGATCTGGCGCTGGAAATCTCGCTACTAGGCCATCACCCCGACCGACCGCCACTGACCCGCTGCCGGCTGGGACTGGACAGCATCGCCTGGCTGTCCGACCACCCGTGGCGGGTGGGTGACACGGTGCAGATCGCCCTGTCGCCCAATGCCGATTCGGCGCTGATGCTGTTTCTGGCCGCGCGCATCGAGGCGCAGTGCCCGACACCGGACGAGGCCTATGCCATTACCGCCCGCCTGCAACTGCCGGCAGACGAACAAACCGGCCCGCTATGGGAACGCTGGGTTTTCCGCCGCCACCGCCGCGCCATCCTGGAACGCTGAAACACCGCCAGCGGCGGCTGCCGTCTGCAGGTGAAATCCTCCGCCTGCTGGCTTAGACTGAACACATCAGGCACTCAACTGCCATTCAGCCCAGGTATGCCCCATGGCCAGCTTCCCCTCTTTCCAGTCGCTGATCGACACCGTGCAAGGTGCCCTGTTGCTGGCACAGCCAGCCAGCGGCCGCATCATCAGCGCCAACCAGCTGGCGGCCATCCTGCTGGCCACACCGCACGACGAATTGCTGGGCCGCGATTTCGTGCAGTATCTGCAGCACCCGGCCGATGCCGCCGAACTCATGACCTTGCTGGCCAGCAACAGCATGGTCTATAACCGGCGCCTGCAAATGAAAACCGCCACCGGCCGGCATTTCGAGGTGCAGCTATCGCTGCGCGAGGTGCTGCTGGATGACAGCATGACGCTGGTGATCAGCTTCAGTGACCGTACCGAAAGTCAGCTGATGAGCCAATTGCTCAATTTCGAACACCAACTGGTGGAACGCTCGCTCAATCTGGTGAAAAGCATGAAGCACGAACAACAGCCCAGCCACGATGACGACCAGCTCACCGGCGTGGTGGGCATGCCGCAACTACTGAGCGGAGCGCATGCCGAAACCGGGCGCATCCGCCGCTATGGCGGCGATCTGTCAGGCATGGCGGTGCAGCTGATCAATATTCCGCAGCTGATCCCGCAACAGGACAATGGCTCGGCACGACGCCACCTGCTGCGGCTGGCCGGCAGCCTGTGCGTGCAGAGCACGCGTGACAGCGATCAGGTGGCACGGCAGGAAGATGATGTGTTTCTGGTGCTGATGCCCAATACCAATCTGGAAGGCGCCCACGAACTGGGGCGCAGGCTGCTGCACTCGCTGGGCCAGCTGACCTATATCCATCAGGGACAGGAACAAAAGGCCCAGGCCTGCATCGGCATCAGTGCGCTGCGGCGGGAAGAAAACTCGCCCAATGCCATGCTGGAGCGTTTGCAGGGTGCATTGAGCCTGGCGCGCATTGCCGGCGCCAACCAGATACACCGCCAGGCCTGAGCGGGCTCAGCCACGGCCCTGGCGGGCCAGATGCACAGCCATGGCCGCCAGCACGCCGCCCATCAGCCAGCGCTGCAGGCGCAAAAACAGCGGCCGGCCGCTCAGGAAACGCGCCATGCTGCCGGCCAGCAACACCAGCAGCGCATTGACCAGCAGGCTGATGGTGATCTGGGTAAAGCCCAGCCACAGCGACTGGGCCAGCACACTGCCCTGCGCGGTATCGATAAACTGCGGCAGCAGCGACAGATACATCACCGCCACCTTGGGATTCAACAGATTGGTCAGCATGCCCATGGCAAACAGCTTGCGTGGGCTGTCTGCGGCCAGCTGGCGCAGCTCGAAAGGCGAGCGGCCACCCGGTCGCAGCGCCTGCCAGGCCAGATACATGAGATAGCCCGCCCCGGCCAGGCGCAGCGCATCGTAAGCCAGCGGCACCGCCAGCAGCAGCGCGCTGATGCCCAGCGCGGCGCACAGCATGTAGCAGAGAAAGCCCGCGCCGACGCCGGCCAGCGAAATCAGGCCGGCGCGCCGCCCCTGGCAGATGGAGCGCGACAAGAGATAGGCCATATTGGGACCGGGCGTCAGCACCATGCCCAGCGCCAGCAGGGCAAAGGTCAACCAGTGCAGGGACGGTGGCATGGCGGGCTTTCTTCAGGGATGGGCGTTCAGTGTGCCTGAGCGGCAGCCAGCCCATCCAGCAGTTTCTGATGAATGCCACCGAAACCGCCATTGCTCATCACCAGGATATGGTCGCCGGTCTTGGCCTCGGCCAGAATGGCGGCGATCAGCGTCTCCAGCTGGTCGAAGGTTTCCGCCTTATCGCCCATCACCTGCAGTGCCTCGGCCGGGCTCCAGTTCAGGCCGGCGGCCGAGCAGAATACCCGGTCGGCCCGTGTCAGCGAGCCGGGCAAGGCGTCTTTCATGGTGCCCAGCTTCATGGTATTGGAGCGTGGCTCCAGCACCGCCAGAATTCGCGCGTTGCCGACATGGCGGCGCAAGCCTTCCAGCGTGGTGGCAATGGCAGTGGGGTGATGGGCAAAGTCGTCGTAGACGGTGATGCCAGCCACCTGGCCACGCACTTCCATGCGGCGTTTGACATTGTCAAAGCGCGCCAGCGCGGCGATGGCATCGCGCACCGCCACGCCGGCATGGCGGGCAGCGGCAATGGCGGCCACCGCATTCAGGCGGTTGTGCTCACCCAGCAGCTTCCACTCCACCCGGCCTTGCAACTGGCCATGCAGCAGCACATCGAAATGTCCCTCGGCATCCGGCTCACCGGCCTGCCAGCCATCCGCCACGCCGAAAGCCTCCACCGGCGTCCAGCAGCCACGTTCCAGCACCCGCGTGAGGCTGGCTTCGCGCCCGTTATTGACAATCAGGCCCTGCGCCGGAATGGTGCGCACCAGGTGATGGAACTGGGTTTCGATGGCGGCCAGATCAGGGAAGATATCCGCGTGATCGTATTCCAGATTATTCAAAATCGCCGTGCGTGGGCGGTAGTGGACAAACTTGGAACGCTTGTCGAAAAAGGCGGTGTCGTATTCATCGGCCTCGATCACAAAGAAGGGACTGATGCTGGCCGGGTCCTGTGCCGGCACACCGGGCAGGCGGGCGGACACGCCAAAATTCTGCGGAATGCCGCCAATCAGGAAACCCGGCGCCAGGCCGGCATCTTCCAGAATCCACGCCAGCATGGAGCTGGTGGTGGTCTTGCCGTGGGTTCCGGCCACCGCCAGCACCCATTTGTCGTGCAGCACATTCTCGGCCAGCCACTGCGGGCCGGAAATATAGGGCAGCCCGCGATTGAGGATTTCCTCCATCAGCGGCTTGCCACGGCTCACCACATTACCGATGACATACACATCGGCCCCCAGCTCCAGCTGCTCGGCGCCAAAACCCTGGGTCAGGGTGATGCCCATGGCTTCCAGCTGGGTACTCATCGGGGGATAGACGTTGGCATCACAACCGGTGACGGTGTGACCGGCCTGCTTGGCAATGGCAGCAATGCCGCCCATGAAGGTGCCGCAAATGCCCAGGATATGAATGTGCATGACAGTAAATGCTGTGTTGACCGCGAGGGGGCTATTATAACGCCGCCTTGGCCGCATAATTCACTTGTTCGCACGCCGCCCGTGACGCGGCACATTGCCCTCAATCACCGTGGTCAGCTAACGCTGCCCCCTCTGGAGAATCACCATGACCCACGACCTCGTCATCCAGCGCCCCGACCAGCCACAGCAACTGATGCTGCTGTTTCATGGCGTGGGCGCCAGCCCGGAAAGCATGCAGCCAGTGGGCCAGTATCTGGCCAAAGGCTTTCCGCAGGCGCTGATTGTCAGCGTGGCCGGCAGCCATGCCAGCGATCTGGGCCAGGGTTTCCAATGGTTTTCGGTACAGGGCGTCACCGAGGAAAATCGCCCGGCCCGGGTGGCCGCGGCCCTGCCCGACTTTTTTGCGGCAGTCACACGCTGGCAACAGGACAGCGGCCTGGGCCATGCGGCCACCGCACTGGTGGGTTTCAGCCAGGGTGCCATCATGGCGCTGGAAGCGGCCGCCGCCAGGCCGGAACTGGCCAGCCGCGTGCTGGCGTTCAGCGGCCGCTTCGCCAGCCTGCCAGACGCACCGCTGGCGCAGACCACGGTGCATCTGTTCCATGGCAAGGCGGATCCGGTGATTCCCTATCAGCACAGCGTTCAGGCGGCCGAGCATCTGATCGCACTGGGCAGCGATGTCACAGCCGAGATCGAGCCCTTTGTCGGCCACCACATTGATGAAGATTTGCTGGAGAAGGCAAGGGACTACCTGCAAGCGCATATTCCCCGCCATGTATGGGACGAAGCCATGCGCACCAGCCCGGAACCGGCGGCCATCAAGCCCAGGTAGGCAGGCCCAGTTCAGCAAGCCGCATCCGGCGCGCGCCCCGCAGGGGCGGCGCGCCGTTTTTGCATCAGAAGAAGATCCAGGTCAGCAGGGCAAACAGCGGCATCAGCACGCCGATGGACCACAGCATGTAGGCAAAGAAACTGGGCATGGCCACGCCGCGCTGCTCGGCAATGGCCTTCACCATGAAATTAGGCGCATTGCCGATATAGGTATTGGCCCCCATGAACACCGCCCCCATGGAAATGGCCAGCAGCGTCTGCGCCAGCGGCCCCATCAGCGTGCTGGCGTCGCCGTCGGCCAGGTTGAAGAACACCAGGTAGGTGGGTGCATTGTCCAGGAAACTGGACAGCAGCCCGGTCATCCAGAAATACATGGCATTCACCGGCTGGCCATCCGCCCCGGATACCGCATGCACCAGCCCGGCCAGCTGCCCGGCAGTGCCGGCACGCAGGATGGCGATGGCCGGCGCGATGGTGACAAAGATGCCGGCAAACAGCTTGCCCACTTCCAGAATCGCTGCCCAGTTGAACTCATTGCCCGCCCGCACCTGCTTGGGGGTGATCCACAGGGAAATAATGGTCAGCAGCAGCAACAGGCCGTCGCGCACCAGATTCTGCAATTCGGCATGCACGCCGGCCAGCTCGAAGTGCAGCGCCGGCTGCCAGAAACCGGACAACAAGACCGCTCCCACCACGCCGGCCAGCAGCAGGAAATTGATCTTGCCGTACAAGCGCAAGGGCTGGTCGTGGTGCGGCTTGAACTCCTCGTCCTCACGGCGGTAGAAATAGCTGTCCACCGCATAGAACACCAGCAACAGCAAGGCCGCCAGCAGCGCCACCGGTAGCAGCATGTGCTGGAAGGTCCAGCCAAAAGTCACGCCCTTGAGAAAGCCCAGAAACAGCGGCGGGTCGCCCAGCGGCGTCAGGCCACCGCCGACATTGGCCACCAGGAAAATGAAGAACACCACCACATGCACCTGGTGCTTGCGGTTGTCATTGGCCTTGAGCAAGGGCCGGATCAGCAGCATGGCCGCCCCGGTGGTGCCCATGATGGAGGCCAACAGCGTGCCGATGGCCAGGATGCTGGTATTGACCCTGGGCGAACCATGCAGGCTGCCACCCACCAGAATGCCGCCGGACACGGTATACAGCGCCAGCAGCAGCATGATGAAGGGAATGTATTCCGTCACCAGCGCATGCACGATCAGGCTGATGGCGCTGCCCACCCCGAAGCTGGCGGTAAAGGGCAGCAGGAACAAAACCGTCCAGCAGGCGGTGATCTTGCCGAAATGGTGGTGCCAGAAGCCCGGTGCAAAAATCGGAAACAGGGCAATGGACAACAGGATGCCGGCAAAGGGCAGCACCCAGGCCAGGCTGAGCGTGCTGCCATCCAGATCGGCCGCCTGCGCCAGCGCAGGCAGGGCCAGCAGCGGCAGAACAAGCAGATTGCGCAGTGCGTAAGGCATTGAAGCTCCGTGAATACCGCGTACACATGAAAAAGGCCGGAACCCTGTGCTCCGGCCTGTGACGGCCCACCTGCGCAGGCCATGCAGCCGGAAGCCTTACAGGCTGCCCTTCTGGATGAACTCGATCTTGTAGCCGTCCGGATCTTCCACAAAAGCGATGACCGTGGTGCCGTGCTTCATCGGGCCGGCCTCACGTACCACCTTGCCGCCCTTGGCACGCACCGCCTCACAGGCCTGGTAGGCATCCTCCACCCCGATGGCGATATGGCCGAAGGCGTTGCCCAGTTCATAGCTATCGGTATCCCAGTTATGGGTCAGCTCCAGCACGGTATGGTCGGATTCCTCACCATAACCGACAAAGGCCAGGGTAAAGCGGCCTTCCGGGTAGTCCTGGCGGCGCAGCAGGCGCATGCCCAGTACATCCTGGTAAAAGGCCAGCGAACGTTCCAGATTGCCGACGCGCAGCATGGTGTGCAGAAATTGCATGATATG
>NZ_JAELTZ010000086.1:0-9609 GCF_016429115.1 Aquitalea sp. ASV15
GCCCTTGAGGCCGGCCGGATAACCGCGCCCGTCCGGTGTTTCGTGATGCATCAGCACCGCCTCCATGGCCAGGGCGGCCAGCGGATGCTCGCGCAGCAGATCCGCCCCCTGCTGCGGATGGGTCTTGATTACCGCATATTCTTCGTCACTCAGCCGGTCGCGCTTGTTGAGGATGGCGTCCGGCACCCCGATCTTGCCCAGATCATGCAGAAACCCACCCAGCATGATGCGCAGCACCTCGCCGCGCGGTAGCGCCAGTTCCTGCGCCAGCAGGCCGGAAAAGCGTGAAACCCGCCACAAATGGCCGCCGGTATAGGCATCGCGGGTTTCCACCATCATGGCCATGGTGTAGAGGGTTTTCAGTAATTCTTGTGCTGCCTGCATGCTGTGCTCCGCTAAGTGGCCATACGCTGGCCCAGTTCTGGCTGTCTGTGATGAGTCGACTATGCCAATGGATTCTTACAACTTAGCGCTAATTTTTGAGGCATTCCACTACAGGGCTTACAATTGCAGCCATTCCAGAAAGAAAGCATTCCATGTCCGACTCCCTGAGCGCCCTGCTGCAAGCAGCAGCCGACCGCCGCAGTGATCTTGTTAGCCGCCTGATCGCCGAAGATACCAATACTTACCGCCTGTTCCACGGCAGCGTGGAAGGCGTGGCCGGCCTGACGGTAGACCGCTATGGCGACCTGCTCCTGGTGCAAAGCTTCCACCAGAGCCTGGAAGATGCCGAGCTGGACGAAATCCGCCGCTTCTATGCCGGCTTGCTGCCGGATTTGCAGCTGGTCTACAACGACCGCAGCGGCAAGAATTCCCGCATCAACAACAGCCTGAGCCTGGCCGAACAAGCGGTGGCCGAGGAAAACCGCGTGGCCCATGAGCTGGGCATCCGCTACCACATCCGTGGTCGCCATAGCGGCCAGGACCCGTGGCTGTTCCTCGACCTGCGCGCCGGCCGCCGCCGCGTGATGCAGCTGGCCGAGGGCAAGAGCGTGCTCAATCTGTTCGCCTACACCTGCGGCGTGGGCCTGGCGGCGGCCAAGGGCGGTGCCCAGTTTGTGATGAATGTGGATTTTGCCGAATCCAGCCTGGCCGTGGGCCGCGCCAATGCCAAGCTCAACAGCCTGGCGACCCGCCCGCGCTGCGTGCAAAGCGATGCCTTTGCCGCCTTGCGCCAGCTGTCCGGCATCGGCCAGCCCAAGATGGTGCGCGGCAAGAAAATGCCCCCCTTCCCGACACTGGAAGCCCGCCAGTTCGACCTGGTCTTCCTCGATCCGCCGCGCTATGCCAAAAGCCCGTTTGGCGTGGTCGACCTGGTCAACGACTACCAGGCCCTGTTCAAGCCGGCCCTGCTGTGCACCGCCGAAGGCGGCATGCTGATCTGCTGCAATAATGTGGCCCAGGTTGACGGCAATGCCTGGCTGGAATCGCTCAAGCGCAGCGCCGAAAAAGCCGGCCGCACCATTCACGCAGTGGAATGGATTACCCCGGAGCAGGATTTCCCCAGCAGCGACGGCCAGCATCCGCTGAAGATCGTGCTGCTGCACGTCTGATTGCCGTAGCGCCAGACTGCCCGACCGACCTTCTCGGCCGGGCAGTTTTGTTTTGACTTGCACCCGTTCACGCCTTGGTCCGGACAGGCCATCACCACGCCGCGCGGAACTGCCGGCAACAAAACACCACTAAAATGGCGGCAAGGCCGACGGTGAACCTGCCTCCAGCCATGCAAAAAAAGCATTGCTGACCGCTTCACTTCAAGCTATCGTCATACTCCCATACAACCTCAACGGACCGCCGGTCCCGACAAGGACGATCTTTATGTTTTCCTGGTTTGAAAAGCGGGTAGAAGTCTACCCCGATACCCCCCCCGTACAGCCCCCCAAGGGCTTTCTGCCCTTTGTCTGGTCCGCCACCAGCGGCATGCGCCCCTACATCCTGTGCATGACCTTGCTGACATCCCTCATCGGCGCCTTCGAGGCCCTGCTGTTCTCCATGCTGGGCTCGGTGGTGGACTGGCTCAGCCATGTGGCACCGTCGCAACTGTGGACACAGGAACGCCATCACCTGCTGTTGCTGGGCGGCATCCTGCTGGCCAGCCCGCTGCTGATCGCCCTGCAGGCCATGTTCAAATACCAGAGCCTGTTCGGCAATTTCCCCATGCGCCTGCGCTGGCAGTTTCACCGCCATCTGCTGGGACAGAGCATGAGCTTTTATCAGGACGAATTTGCCGGACGGGTCGCCGCCAAGGTAATGCAGACCGCGCTGGCGGTGCGCGACACGGTGCTGATCATCACCGACATCCTGGTATTCGTGGTGATCTACTTCATCACCATGGTGGCGGTGGTCGGCAGCTTCGATAGCAGCCTGCTGCTGCCCTTCATCGGCTGGTTGCTGCTGTATGTCGCCACCCTGGCCTTCTTTGTGCCAAGGCTGGGCAAGGCCTCGGCCCGCCAGGCGGATGCCCGCTCGCTGATGACCGGCCGCGTGACCGATGCCTATACCAATATCGCCACGGTCAAGCTGTTTGCCCAGGGTCAGCGCGAGGCTGCCTTCACCAAGAGCGCCATGCAGGAATTCATGCAGACCGCTTATAGCCAGATGCGCCTGGTCAGCGGCTTTGAAATCACCAACCACATTCTCAGCATGGGGCTGATTGCCAGCACCGCCGGTGCAACGCTGTGGCTGTGGACCCAGGGCCAGGTCGGCATCGGTGCCGTGGCCGCAGCCACCGCCATGGCCTTGCGCCTGAACGGCGTGTCGCACTGGATCATGTGGGAGATGTCCAGCCTGTTCGAAAATATCGGCACCGTACACGATGGCATCAGCACCCTGTCGCGCCCGGTGGCCATTGTCGACCAGCCGGATGCCCGGCCGCTGCAGGTGGCGCGCGGCGAGATCCGTTTCGACAATGTCAGCTTTTCCTACGGTGGCGAGCGCACCATTGTCGACGGGCTGAACCTCACCATTCGCCCCGGCGAGAAAATCGGCCTGGTCGGCCGCAGCGGTGCCGGCAAGTCCACCATCGTCAACCTGATGCTGCGCTTTTACGACATCGAGCAGGGCCGCATCCTGATCGACGGCCAGGATATTGCCACGGTGACCCAGGACAGCCTGCGCGCGCAGATAGGCATGGTGACGCAGGACACCTCGCTGTTGCACCGCTCGGTCCGCGACAACCTGCTGTACGGCCGGCCGGATGCCGGCGATGCGGCCATGATCCATGCCGCGCAGCAGGCCGAGGCACATGACTTCATCCAGGCCTTGACCGACCCCAAGGGCCGTCGCGGCTACGATGCCCATGTGGGGGAGCGCGGCGTCAAGCTGTCCGGTGGCCAGCGTCAGCGCGTGGCCATTGCCCGGGTGATGCTGAAAGACGCCCCCATCCTGCTGCTGGACGAAGCCACCAGCGCGCTGGATTCGGAAGTGGAAGCCGCCATCCAGAGCAGCCTGTACCGGCTGATGGAAGGCAAGACCGTGGTGGCCATCGCCCACCGCCTGTCCACCATTGCCGCCATGGACCGGCTGATCGTGCTGGACAAGGGCCGGGTGGTGGAGGAAGGCGACCACGCCAGCCTGCTGGCCAGGGGCGGCCTGTATGCCCGGCTGTGGGCACACCAGAGCGGCGGTTTTCTGGGAGAGGACGCCGACGAGGACGTCCGCCCGGGCGAACTGGACCCGGCCTGATGCCAGCCAGCCCAGGCTTGTGGTAACAAAAAACCCGCCAACCGGCGGGTTTTTTCATGAGCGATGCCGGCAATCAGGCTTCGGCTTTTTTCAGGATCACATACAGCTCGTCCTTGAGCTTGAGTTTTTCCTTCTTCAGCACTTCCACATCGAACTGGCTGCCTTTTTCAATGCCGGCTTCGATGTTCTTGATGGTCTGATCCAGTTCATTGTGCTTGTTGAACAGGCGGCTGAAGTGGTCGTCTTCGGTTTTCAGTTTACTGATCAGATCACGGAATTCTGGAAACATCGGCTTCTCCTGATAGGTGGGTGGAGTGGCGTGCATGCCACCTGACTACAACTTCATGCTAGCCCCGACACCAGCCTGCTTTCTTGATCTAAGGCATATGCAGCGGTAACAGACATCGGGTCATTGTGCACCGCCGGAGCCCGGATGCAAGAGCACACGGTGCGCCGGATGTCGACTCCCCACCCACTCGACCTGCACCTATGTCCAGTCGACCACCCCAGACCGAGCCGCCACGATGCTGCGATGTCCCCAGGAGTGGCAGCCTCCGCTGTCGCCGCTTTGCAAGGAGGCCCCATGAAGTACCTTTATGCTGGCGATGCAGATTTCCAGCATCAGTCCTTTCTCGAGCTGCGGCCCATCGCAGTATGGACGCAGCTGCTGGGGGAGGTATCCTGGCTGGCTTCCCTGCTGCTCGCCCACACCCACCGGCAGATCGACCTGGCCAACGCGCTCCTGGTCAGCCTGATCATGCTGGCCGGCACCTTGCTGTCACTGAATGCCGGTCACCGCCACACCCTGCTGCTGGGCATGCTGCTCAATCTGTGCGGGCTGGCGCTGGGCTTTCGCCTGAGCATGCTGTTTGTCACGGATACCAGCCTGTGGGCCACCTCGATTGCCGTGTGCATCACCCTGACCATGGCACCGGTTTTCCAGAGCTCGTATAGCTTCCTGCTGGCCAGTTGCTGTGTCTGGGGCATTTTGCTGCAAGGCACACTGGAAGACCGGCGGCTATGGCAACAGGATTCACTGATCGCCCTGCTCACCGTCGCGACGCTGGCCTCGGGCCTGACGCTCAACATCCTGTTTCGCCGCCTGCGGCTGCGCGGCTACCATTTGCGCCGTGATCTGGAAGCGCTGGCCTTTCAGGATGCCCTCACCGGCATCGACAACCGTCGCAGCCTGCTGGAAAAACTGCAGGCCTGGTATCCGGCCCAGCACGGTCATTTCCTGATGGTGGATATTGATGACTTCAAAAGCGTCAATGACGACTTCGGCCACGAGGCGGGCGATCAGGTATTGCAACAAATCGCCCGTAAACTGAGCGGGCATCCCGATGTGGCCCTGTGCGGGCGGCTGGGCGGCGAGGAATTCGGCTTGTTCACCCGCTTGCTGGATAGCCAGCGCGTCAGCGAACTGGCAGCCCAGCTGATACAGCGGGTGAATACCTGCAGCGTGGAGCAGCGGCGGCTGTCGATCAGCATCGGCATCGTGCAGATGGATGGCCGCATCGGGCTGAGTGCCGCGCTGCGCCAGGCGGATAATGCGCTGTATCAGGCCAAGCGCCGCGGCAAGAACGGTTTTGTGCTGGCACCATCCAGCCCCCCTCCGCCGCAGCCACACCCGCTGGCCCAGGCAGGCTAGCCCACAAAAAAAGCCGCCAGGCGGCGGCTTTTGCTGTCAGGCGACAAAGGAATCAGGCGTCGTAGCCCAGATTCGGTGCCAGATCGCGCTCGGCCTGTTCCAGCGTCACGCCACGGCGCTGGGCATAGCTTTGCACCTGGTCCTTCTCCAGTTTGCCCACGCCGAAGTAACGCGACTCCGGGTGACTGAAGTAGAAGCCGGACACGGCAGCGGTGGGCAGCATGGCATAGCCCTCGGTCAGGGTCATGCCGATGGCCGGGGCGTCCAGCAGGGCAAACAATTCCTTCTTCACCGTATGGTCCGGACAGGCCGGGTAGCCCGGTGCCGGGCGGATGCCACGGTATTGCTCGTCGATCAGCGCTTCGTTGTCCAGCGCCTCGTCAGCGGCATAGCCCCAGAACTCGCGCCGCACGCGCTGGTGCATCAGCTCGGCAAAAGCCTCGGCCAGCCGGTCGGCCAGCGCCTTGAGCAGGATGGCGGAGTAGTCGTCGTTGGCTTCCTCGAAGCGTTTGACATGCGGTTCGATGCCGATGCCGGCGGTGACGGCAAAAGCACCGATATAGTCCTCGACGCCGCTGTCAGCCGGGGCGATGTAATCCGCCAGTGCCCAGTTGGGCTTGCCGTCGGCCTTGGGCAGCTGCTGGCGCAGGCCCACCCAGGTCATCTGGCTGCTGCTGCCGTCCACGCTGCGGATGTCGATATCGTCATCATGCACCGAGGCAGCCGGGAACAGGCCGATCACCGCATTGGCGGCGAGCCAGTTTTCGCTGATGATTTGCGCCAGCATGGTCTGGGCGTCGGCATACAGGCTGCGGGCGGATTCGCCGACGACTTCGTCATCCAGAATGCGCGGGAAACGGCCAGCCAGCTCCCAGCTCTGGAAGAAAGGCGTCCAGTCGATCAGCTGGGCAATCTCGGCGAGCGGATAGTTTTCGAAACGGCGCACGCCCAGCCACTGCGGCTTGGGCGGGGTGTAGCTGGCCCAGTCTGTCTGCTGCTTGTTGGCACGGGCCACTTCCAGGCTGACTACCTTGCGGTTGGCCTTGTTGGCATGGCCTTCGCGCGCACGCTGGTAGTCGGCCGCCACTTCCGCGACAAAGGCATCGCGCAGGGTATCGGACAGCAGGTTGGAGCACACCCCCACCGCACGGCTGGCGTCCGGCACATAAATCACCGGCTGCTGGTAGTGCGGGGCGATCTTCACCGCCGTGTGCACCTTGGAGGTGGTTGCACCACCAATCAGCAGCGGAATGTCAAAACCCTGGCGCTGCATTTCCTTGGCCACATGGCTCATTTCTTCCAGGCTGGGGGTGATCAGGCCGGACAGGCCGATGATGTCGGCCTGGTGCTCGCGCGCGGCATCCAGAATGGTCTGGCACGGCACCATCACGCCCAGGTCGATCACCTTGTAGTTGTTACAGCGCAGCACCACACCGACGATGTTCTTGCCGATATCGTGCACATCACCCTTGACCGTGGCCATGATGATGACGCCCTTGGCCGGCGCATCGGCCAGACCCATGCGGATTTTTTCTTCTTCGATGAAGGGTTCCAGGTGCGCCACGGCGGCCTTCATCACGCGGGCGGATTTCACCACCTGCGGCAGGAACATCTTGCCGGCGCCAAACAGGTCGCCCACCACATTCATGCCGTCCATCAGCGGGCCTTCGATCACATGGATCGGGCGTTCGCTCTTGAGACGGACCTCTTCGGTGTCTTCGACGATATAGGTGGTGATGCCCTTGACCAGCGCGTGTTCCAGCCGCTTTTCCACCGGCCATTCGCGCCAGGCCAGGTCTTCCACCTTTTTCTCGCCCGCCGCTTCGCCCTTGAAGCGTTCGGCCAGCGCAATCAGGTGTTCGGTGGCGTCGCCGCCATCCTTGGGCGTGCGCATCAGCACCACGTCTTCGATACGCTCGCGCAGTTCCTTGTCCACCTCGTCATACACTTCCAGCGCACCGGCATTGACAATGCCCATGGTCATGCCGCGCTGGATGGCGTGGTAGAGGAACACCGCGTGGATGGCCTCGCGCACCTTGTTGTTGCCACGGAAGGAGAAGGACACATTGGACACGCCGCCGGAAATCTTGGCATGCGGCAGGTTTTGCTTGATCCAGCCGGTGGCCTCGATAAAGTCCAGGCCATAGCGGGCGTGCTCTTCAATACCCGTGGCCACGGCAAAAATATTGGGGTCGAAGATGATGTCTTCCGGCGGATAACCCACCTCGTCCACCAGAATGCGGTAGCTCTTTTCGCAGATTTCGACCTTGCGGGCGTAAGTGTCGGCCTGGCCTTTTTCGTCGAAGGCCATCACGATCACCGCCGCGCCGTAACGGCGCAGCAGGCGGGCTTGTTCCTTGAACTTGTCCACCCCTTCCTTCATGGAAATGGAGTTGACGATGCCCTTGCCCTGAATGCACTTGAGGCCGGCTTCGATCACTTCCCACTTGGAGGAGTCGATCATGATGGGCACGCGGGCAATGTCCGGCTCGGCGGCAATCAGCTTGAGGAAGCGATCCATGGCAGCCAGCGCGTCCAGCATGCCCTCGTCCATATTGATGTCGATGATCTGCGCGCCGTTTTCCACCTGCTGCCGCGCCACATCCAGCGCGGTGGCGTAGTCGCCGTTCAGAATCAGCTTGGCAAAGGCGCGGCTGCCGGTGACGTTGGTGCGCTCGCCCACATTGACGAACAAATCGTGGTCGCCAATATTGAAAGGCTCCAGCCCGGACAAGCGGCACTTTTTCTCGATGTCCGGCAAGGCGCGCGGTGCAATGCCATCCACCGCGGCGGCAATGGCGGCGATATGCTCGGGCGTGGTGCCACAGCAGCCGCCAACGATGTTGATCAGGCCGGATTGGGCCCATTCACGCACATAGTCGCCCATGGCTGCCGGTTCCAGGTCGTAACCACCAAAGGCATTGGGCAAGCCGGCATTGGCATGTACCGACACATAGGTGGCGGACACCCGTGACATTTCTTCCACATAGGGCCGCAACAGGTCCGGCCCCAGCGCACAGTTGAGGCCGAAGGACAGGGCATCGGCGTGCGACAGGCTGTTGTAGAAGGCTTCGGTGGTCTGGCCGGTCAGCGTACGGCCAGACTGGTCGGTAATGGTGCCGGACACCATGATGGGCAGACGGGCAATGTCCGGGTGATCGTCAAAATACTGGTGGATGGCAAACACCGCTGCCTTGGCGTTCAGCGTGTCGAAGATGGTTTCCACCAACAGGAAATCCGCGCCGCCAGCCACCAGACCGTCGATGGCCTCGGTATAGCTGGCCACCAGTTCGTCGAAACTGACATTACGATAGCCGGGGTCGTTCACATCCGGGCTGATGCTGGCGGTGCGGTTGGTGGGCCCCAGCACGCCGGCACAGAAACGCGGTTTGGCCGGATTCTTTGCGGTTTGCGCCACACACAGCTCTTTCACCAGCCGGGCCGCCGCGTGGTTGATTTCCCACACCAGGCTTTCCATCTGGTAGTCGGCCATGGCAATCGACGTGGCATTGAAAGTGTTGGTTTCGATGATGTCGGCACCGGCATCCAGATAGGCCTGGTGAATGCCGCCAATCACATCCGGCCGGCTCAGCACCAGCAGGTCGTTGTTGCCTTTTACGTCACAGGGCCAGTCGGCGAACCGCTCGCCACGGTAGTCAGCTTCCTGCAGGTCATGGCGCTGGATCATGGTGCCCATGCCGCCATCCAGGATCAGGATGCGCTGTGACAGCTGGGAAAATACCGGGTGGGTGGTGTTTTTGGTCATGGCAAACAGGCTGTTATTGGCTAGAACGATAAAAGGCACACTCAAGGTGCGGCCGATCAGTTTACCATTGCGTTTGGAACTGTCAGACAACTAACTAAGAAGAAGAGAGTACAAGCTTATGGTTGGTTTGAATAAGACCTGGCTGGCGCTGTTGACGGGAGCAGCGCTGGCACAAGTGGCCGCCGCAGGGGGCATGTTGAAAATCGGGGTGTCGGATTCCGACGCACCGCCCATCGTGGTACTGACGCCGGACAACCAGGCACTGTCCGGGGGGCTGACCAAGGAACTGGGCGATGCACTGGCCGCTGAACTGGGCATGAAAGCCCAGTATGTGGTGATTGCGCGCAAGCGGGTGGAAAACGCCATTGAAACCGGCAAGGTCAATATCGTGTGCAATGCCAATCCGGAATGGTATGGCAATGCCGCACGCCTGGGCTGGACGCGCGAATTCTATCCGCAAGTGGAGCGGGCGCTGTCGCTCAAGGACATGCCGGACCTGCACCAGGCC
>NZ_JAELTZ010000087.1:0-8927 GCF_016429115.1 Aquitalea sp. ASV15
GGGTGGAGTCAATGCCGCCGGACAACAGCACGCCCAGTGGACGGTCGGCCACGGTACGCATGGCCACGGCACGGTCCAGTTCCGGCAGCCAGTCGCCGGTTTCGGCCCCGGGTTGCCAGTAGCGGCGCTTGTTCAGCTGACGGCTGCTCAGGTCAAACTCCAGGCAATAGCCGTTTTCCAGCCGCTGGATGGGCTGGAATACCGTGGCCGGGGCCGGAATGTAGCGGTGCGCCAGATAGGCATCGATGGCGCTGGCCGAGAACTGGCGCTGAGCCAATGGCACAAACGGCAGCACCGCGCGCACCAGCGAGCCGAAGGCCAGGTTGCCATCCAGCAGTGAGTACAGCAGCGGCTTTTCGCCCATGCGGTCACGCGCCAGGTGCACCTTGCCCTGGCGCAGATCGAGAATGGCAAAGGCAAACATGCCGCGCAGGCGAGTCAGCAGGCCATCGATGCCCCAGGCCTGGTAGCCGCGCAGGATGAATTCGGTATCGGAATGGGTGCGGAACACCGCGCCAGCCTGTTCCAGCTCACGCTTGTCATTTTCCCAGTCGTATACCTCGCCGTTGTAGCAGATCCATATCTGGCCATCGTCGTTGCCCATGGGCTGGTCGGCCTCGGGGCGCGGGTCGATGATGGACAGCCGCGCATGCAGCAGCGCATTGTGAATGGCGTCATCCGCCGCGCGCTGACCGTGCTGGTCCAGCCGCAACTGATGAGCGGCATCCGGCCCGCGCCGGGCCAGTTCCAGCAACATGGCATCGGCCGTTGCCGCGGCAACGGGGGTCCGGGAAAAGAAACCGGCAATTCCACACATAAAGCTTGTTCCCGGCGCAGCAATCCGTGCTGCGCAAGAGGTAAGAAATCGGCGGGTGCGCCAGCCTGGCCAGCGCGCCCGCCCTGTATTACAGCGGTTGCTGCAGCCGCAGGGCGGCTTCGGCCAGCCGCTTGCCCTGGGCAAAGGCCAGCTTGCTTTCGTCGGCCGACAGCGGGCGGTCGTTCTGCACCCCGGCCACATGGCTGACGCCATAGGGGGTGCCGCCGCTCTGGGTGGCAGCCAGTTGCGGCTCGGAATAGGGCAGGCCGACCAGCAGCATGCCGTGGTGCAGCAGCGGCAGCATCATGCTCAGCAGGGTGGATTCCTGCCCGCCATGCATGGACGAGGAGCTGGTGAACACGCAGGCTGGCTTGCCGGCCAGTGCGCCGGCCATCCATTCCCCGCTGGTGCTGTCGATGAAGTACTTCATGGCGGCGGCCATATTGCCAAAACGGGTGGGGCTGCCCAGCGCCAGGGCTATGCACTCGGCCAGATCGCTTTTTTCCACATAGGGTGCACCGCTGGCCGGGATGGCCGGTGCGCTGGCTTCGCAGACGGTGGAAACCTTGGGCACGGTGCGCAGCCGTGCCTGGCAGCCGGGCACGCTTTCGATGCCACGGGCAATCAGCCGGGCCAGCTCGGCGGTGGCACCATGCTGGCTGTAATAGAGTACGAGGATGTCTTGCACGGCGATATCCAGAGGAAGGGCCGCCACAGTGAGGGATGGCGGCAACCAGGGTGAACTGGCAGCATGATACCAGTTTCCATCTGTTAATTTGTATGAAGACCGTATGCCAAACGTAAAGCCGCCGCGCGGGTGGCACCACAAGCTTGCCGCTTGCCAGCCGGCGGTGGCTGAATTACCTTGCGCCTCATGAAACTGCCTACCAAGTATGCAACGCAAATCGGTTTTTCCGGCTTCCTGATCCGCCGCATGAGCAGCCTGCGCGTGCTGCAGGTTGCCGGCAGCCTGACCTTCACCACCCTGCTGGCACTGGTGCCGCTGTTCACCATTGCCCTGACGGTGATTTCCGCCTTTCCGGTGTTTTCCGACTACAGCACGCGTTTCAAGGTATTGCTGTTGTCCACGCTGGTGCCGGAATTCGCCGGCAAGGTGATTTCCGTCTATATGCGCCAGTTTGCCGACAATGCGGAAAAGCTCACTGCCGCCGGCATCATCATGCTGGGGGTGACGGCGCTGATGCTGATGTCCACCATCGAGCGCACCTTCAATGCCATCTGGAGTGTGCGCCGCGGCCGGCCCTGGCTGCAGCAGAGCATGGTGTACTGGACGGTGCTGACGCTGGGGCCGCTGGTGCTGGGCGGTGGCCTGCTGTCCTGGCGCTGGCTGCTCAAGTTCACCCGTTTCGAAAAAACCATGCCCTTGCTGGCCAGTGCGGTGGAGGCGGGTGGCACCATCCTGCTGACCGGCATCGTGCTGTCGCTGCTGTACCGCATTGTGCCCAACCGCTTTGTGCCCATCCGGCACGCGGTGCTGGGGGCGATGATTACCGCGCTGCTGCTGGAGCTGACCAAGCTCGGTTTTGGCTATTACATCGGTCAGGTGGCCAGCTACCAGCTGGTGTACGGGGCCTTTGCCAGCATTCCGATTTTCCTGCTCTGGGTGTATTGCCTGTGGATGGTGGTATTGGCCGGGGCGGTGTTTACCGCATCGCTCTCCTACTGGGAAGGCGGGGCCTGGCGGCGGCGCTTTGAGCCGCGGCGACGTTTTCTGGATGCGGTGGAAGTGTTGCTGATGCTGGATGCGGCACAGGAGCAGGGTTGCAGCCTGACCCCGGTGCAATTGCGTCAGCAGGTCAAGATAGGCTACGACGAGCTGGGCCTGGTGCTGGACAAGCTGGCGCTGCATGGCTATGTGCAGAAAGGCCAGCGCGATGGCTGGGTGCTGATGAAAAAGCTGGCGGTGGTGCCGCTGTCCGAACTGTTCCAGCTGTTTGTCTACCGCGCCGACCTGGCCAATGACGATGAGGTGGGGCAGGGCATCGAAAACCTGCTCGGCACGGTGACCGAGCGGCTTCAGAGTGTGTCGCTGGAAGACTTTGCCCGCCGGCTGGGGCGGAAGTAGTCGGTATTCTGGTAGAAGGCCGGGTTTTCGTTATCCGGCCACCAGCCGGGAATGCCCAGCAAGGGGAGCGGCCATAGCTGGCGCGGGCTGGCCAGCCAGTCGTCATCGGCCAGCATGCTGGCCAGCCGGCTGTCCAGTTGCTCGCGCTGCACGGCCTCGGGCTGGGCGAAGAAGTCCGGTTCCACCGCCAGCAGCAGCGCCTTGCCGCACCAGCCCAGATGCGGTGTCAGGCCGGTTTCAAACAGCGCATGCCCCAACGCATGCACGCTGATCTGCCGCCCCCAGGCGTCCCGCCGCTGCACAAACAGCGTTTGCCATTGCATGTCATCCAGCGCCTGCCCCAGTGCCGGCTCGGCGCAGGCGACGATGATCCCGCATTCATCCAGCAAGGTGGCGGCATCACGGCGCGGCCCGCGCTGGATCTCGCCACGGCGGATGGCGCGTACATGGCGCGCATTCAGCGCGGCCTTGCTCAAGGGCCAGGCCAGCCAGGCCAGGGCATTGAACCAGTCGTGCCAGTTGCCGCTGCGGGTGGGCACTTCGCCGGTGTCGGCAATATGGGTTTCGTAGTAGGCGGCTGCCTCCAGGTCGCAGCAAAAGCGCAGGCCGGCGGGGAGGCCGGCTGGCGCGGCCAGTTGCCGCAGCCGGTCGTAGTCGGCCTGCCCGGGCCAGTCGGCCAGAGGCAGCTTGGTGATGAGCGCGCAGAGCGGCTGGTAGAGCGGGTGGGACAGATAGTCGGTGTGCCAGTGAATCACGATGGGCGGCTGCCAGACAAAAGCGCCATTTTAATCCAGCGCTGGCGGCAGGTCATGGCAAACCCGGTTGCGTCCCAAGTGTTTGGCCTGATACAGCAGCTTGTCGGCCCGCTTCAGCGGGTCATCCACATGCAGATCCGTACTGCGCAGCAAGGACAGCCCCACGCTGACGGTGTAGTGGATCTGCTGCCCGTTGACTTCGACCCGGCTCTGGCTGACCGCCTCGCGTATCCGTTCGGCCGCCGCCAGCGCAGCGCTGCCACCGGTATTGGGCAGCAGGGCGGCAAACTCCTCGCCACCCAGTCGCCCGGTCAGGTCCGAGGTGCGCAGCACCTCACGGCATAGCGTGGCGAAGTGGGTGATGACCTGATCACCAGCGGCATGGCCGTACTGGTCGTTGATGTTCTTGAAATGGTCCAGGTCCATCATCAGCACGGCCATCGGCTGCTGGTAGCGCTGGCTGCGCTTGATGTCACGCTCGGCCTGCTCCAGAAAGTGACGGCGGTTGTCCAGCCGGGTCAGTTCGTCCTTGGTGGCCAGCTGGAACAGCTTTTTCTCGTGGATGTCACGCTGCAGGGCAATGGCGGTGATGTGTGAGCTGCGATAAACCAGCCGCATTTCATCGGGGTTGGGCGTGCGCGGCTCGGTGTAGTAAATGGCAAAGGTGCCCAGCAGCTCGCGTGTGCTGCTGAACAGTGGCGTCGACCAGCAGGCGCGCAGCCGGTAGGGGCGCACCAGTTCCAGATAGGGCTGCCACAGCGGGCTATTTTCCATGTCCTCGACGATGATGGTGCGCTTCCAGTAGGCCGCGGTGCCGCAGGAGCCGACCTCGGGGCCGATGGCAATGCCTTCAATATGTGCGCTGTAGCCTGCTGGCAGGCTGTTGCCGGAGGCGACATGCAGGTGCTGGCCATCTTCGGTCAGCAGCATCACCGAACACAAGCCGCCGGTGAGCTGGGATTCGATCATGGTGCAGATCTGCGCCAGCGTGTCTTGCAGCGGCTGATTGGAGGCGATCATCTCCATCACCGCATTTTCTTCGCTCAGCAGACGATTGGCCTGGCGGGTGTCGGTAATTTCCCGGTCGACTGACAGAATGCTGGTGAGCTTGCCATTGCTGTCGAACTCGGGAAACAGCCGGGTTTCGAAAATATAGCGCCGGTTATGCGCCAGCAGCTCCATTTCGAAGCAGCGCGGCTCCCAGGTGTCGATCAATTGCCGGCATTGCGACTCGAACAGCGCAACCACATCGGCCGGCCAGCCCTTTTCGCCCACGGTTTTGCCGATATGCTCATCGCGGATCAGCGGCGAGTAACGGCTGACGCTGCGATTGATGAACTGGCAGCGCAGTTCCAGATCGTAGCGGGCGATGATGTCTGTGGAGTTTTCCACCAGGGTGCGGAACTCCTGTTCGCGCCGCCGCATGGCGGCCTCGGCCAGCTTGCGCGCGGTGATGACCTGATTGAGCGCCAGCACGATGGCCCCGTCGCCCGCTTGCGGATCGGCTTGCAGATTCTGCTCCAGCCATTCCCAATGCTGGTCGGCGTGCCGCATGCGGCATTCCAGGCTATGGCTGGTGGCCGGGTGATGGCAGGCTGCCTGCAGGGCGTTTTCCAGCAAGGGGCGGTCTTCCGGATGCAGCAGCTGCAGCCAGTCGTCCAGGCTCATTTTTTCCAGCTGCGCATCCAGCCCCAGCAGCTTGTGCAGCGAGCCGGGCGAACAGCTGACCTGCTGTTTGCCCAGGTCGAATTCGCACAGGCCGATGCGCGTGCCTTGCAATACCGTGCTGATGGCATTGCCCAGTTGCACCGGGCGGCCTTCCTCGCCGGCATCATGCAACAGCAGCAGTCGCCAGTTGCCCGGCGCTCTGCCGGCCGGCAACACGATGTGCTGCAGACCGAGCTGGCGGGTGCGGCCCTGTGCATCCTGCAGTTCGACATGCTGCGGAGGTGCCAGCAAAGCAGTCTGCTGTTGCAATGCCTGGCACAGCGCCGACGGCAGGCCACAGTCCTCCAGGCTGCGCGGTTGCCGCCCTAAGAGGGAGGTGCAGCCCTGTCCGGCTGCTTGCAACTGGCCTTGTCCGTCCAGTGCCAGCAGCGCGGCGCTGGAGTGTTCCACCAGAAAGCGCAGGGTATCTGCCTGCTCTTGCTCCTGGCGGCGTCGCTGCCACAGGCTGCCCAGCCAGATCCCGGCCGCAGCACCGAGCAGGCTGGCCAGCGGCCAGTCCCAGGTGGCGTGAGGCAGTTCGCCCGCCAAGGCCAGCGGGCTGCCCAGCGCCAGTATCAAGACCGTGCCGTAGCCTGTTCTGCTGCATGTTGATCTGAAGATATTCAATGAGTACCCGCCGCTTCCTGAAGTTGCGCTGTTTATCTCTTGCCGAGTGCCAGCACCGGCCAAGCCCATCCCGCGCTGGCCTTGCACCGCTCCTGCCGCAGCCCGCAGACGGTCTGCCGCGGCGACCCTTGGCACGGCTGTGTGGGCAGTGCTTCATTCCATCATGGCATTTCGCCGCAAAGATGTGATGACGAAAATCAGGCAGAGTGCCGGCCGCTCGTCGTTTTTATGCAACAAATAAAGTATGCTGTGGCCATTGCTTGTGGAGCGATGCATGGATTACTTTCCGATTTTTCTGAAGCTGCAGGATGCGCCCTGCCTGGTGGTGGGGGGAGGCGATGTCGCCTTGCGCAAGATTCGTCTGCTCAAGGCGGCCGCTGCCCGCATCACCGTGGTTGCGCCTGAGCTGACCGCCGAACTGGGCGAAATGGCGCAGCAGGGCAGCCTGCACTGGTTGCCAGGGTATTTCGCTTCCGAGCAGGTTGCCGGCATGCGGCTGGTGGTGGCCGCCACCGACCAGCGCGCGGTGAATCAGCAGGTTTCCGCTGCAGCCCAGGCTCACAATATTCCGGTGAATGTGGTGGATGATCCGGAATTGTCGACCTACATCACGCCAGCCATCATCGACCGTTCGCCGCTGGTGATCGCCGTCTCTTCCGGCGGAGCGGTCCCGGTGCTGGCGCGGCTGGTGCGTGCCCGGCTGGAAAGCATCATCCCGGCCGGTTTCGGCCTGCTGGCCGCCTTTTCCGCGCGCTTTCGCGACAAGGTGAAAGCCCGTTTCGGCGATGTGGAAGCGCGCCGCGCCTTCTGGGAATCGGTGCTGGAAGGCCCGGTGGCCGAAGCCGTGATGAATGGCCGTGAAGAAGCCGCCTGTCAGGAAATGGAAAAGCGGCTGGCCAGCACCCAGGACACGCCCAGTGGCGCGGTCTACCTGGTGGGAGCCGGTCCCGGCAATCCGGACCTGCTCACCTTCCGCGCACTGCGCCTGATGCAGCAGGCCGACGTGGTCTTGCATGACAACCTGGTGGCTCCGGAATTGCTGGAACTGGTACGGCGCGACGCCGAGCGCATTTATGTGGGCAAGGCCCGTGCCAACCACAGCCTGCCGCAGGAAGACATCAATCTGCTGATGGTAAGATTGGCCAGCGAAGGCAAGCGGGTGCTGCGCCTGAAGGGGGGCGATCCCTTTACCTTCGGCCGCGGCGGCGAGGAAATCGAAACCCTGGCCGAGCATGGCATTCCGTTTGAGGTGGTGCCGGGCATTACCTCGGCAAATGGCGCGGCCAGCTATGCCGGTATACCCTTGACCCACCGCGACCATGCCCAGTCGGTCACCTTTGTCACCGGCCACAAGAAAGATGGCAGCATCAATCTGGACTGGCCGGCACTCACCCGCCCGGATCAGACCGTGGTGGTGTACATGGGGCTGACCATGGCGGCGGAGCTGTGTGCCGCCTTCATCCAGCATGGCAAGCCGGCAGATACCCCGGTGGCGGTGATCGAATGGGCCACCACGGCACGGCAGCGGACGCTGACCGGCACTCTGAGCAGCCTGCCGGCATTGATTTCTTCCTATGGCGTTGCCTCGCCTGCGCTTATCATAGTGGGCAGCGTGGTCACGCTGGCGGATAAACTGGCCTGGTACCGGCGGGTGGAAAACGGGCCTGCTACAATGGCGGATTCGCCGCAGACATGAGTACAGCGGGATAAAACCTGCTGTGTGCCAATAACCGTTACGGACAAGAAGACTCGGGCATGGTTGGTGTACTAGTCATATCACATGGCAATCTGGGCGCCTGTCTACTGGACTGCGCCCGGCACGTATTGGGACGGGACCCGGACAATATCGCCACGCTGGCGGTGGAAAAAACCGAGGATCCGGATCAGAAACTGGTCGAAGCCGCTGCGCTGGTGGCACGCCTGGAACAGGGCGATGGCGTGGTGGTGTTGACAGATATGTATGGCGGCACGCCATCCAATATCGCCAGCCGGCTGATCAATCCGGGCAAGGTCGAGGCCGTTGCCGGCGTCAGCCTGCCCATGCTGGTGCGAGCGCTCAGCTATAGCAGCCAGCCACTGGAGATCGTGGTCAGCAAGGCCATTACCGGCGGGCTGGAAGGTGTGCTTTATATTCTACCGGGGGACGGTAATGCTGCGCGTTGAAATACAAATTATCAATAAACTTGGCCTGCATGCTCGCGCATCGAGTAAATTCACCCAGCTTGCCAGCCGCTTCAAGAGCGATGTGGGCATTGCCCGCAATGGCCGCCGCGTCAATGGCAAGAGCATCATGGGGGTGATGATGCTGGCTGCGGCCAAGGGCTCCACCATCGAGCTGGATGTGGAAGGTCCTGATGAACAGGAAGCGCTGGATGCGCTGGTGGCACTGATCAACAACCGGTTTGACGAGGCTGAATGAATCAGCCCGCTTGAGGAGGGGATGGGACGATGAATATCACCCTGCATGGTGTGGCCATTGGTGGCGGCATCGCAATTGGCCGGGCCCATCTCATCTCGCGCAGCATGGACGATGTGGCGCATTACGGCCTGGAGGACGCAGACATCCCGGCCGAGATGGCGCGCTTCGACGAGGCGGTGCGCGCCACGCGCAAAGAGCTGGAAATGCTGTGGGGGAGCATCCCGGAAAATGCACCGGCCGAGCTGGGCGCCTTCCTGTCCTTGCACATCATGCTGCTGGGCGATGTCACCATCTCGCGCGAACCACGCGAAATCATTGAAAAGCAGCGCTGCAATGCCGAATGGGCGCTGAAGCTGCAGTGTGACCTGCTGGTGGAGCAGTTCGACGCCATCGAAGAAGACTACCTGCGCGAGCGCAAAAACGATGTGCTGCAGGTGGTGGAACGCATTTTCAAGAACCTGGACGGCCACGCCCCGCAATTGCCGGCTCCCGGCGATCTGCTGGACGATACCATTC
>NZ_JAELTZ010000088.1:0-8640 GCF_016429115.1 Aquitalea sp. ASV15
GCCCTGGGCCAGCCAGTCGTTGGCAAATTCAGCGGCAAACAGCTCGCTCACCAGCTGGGCCATGGCACGGCCGCCGCTGCCGTGGGTCAGGTTGACCAGACCGTGCTTGAGATCGAGCGGACGGGTGTAGGGCTTGCTCATGCCGTGGCTCCCTGTACGAAACGGCCATAGTGGTAATGCGCGGCGCAGGCGCCTTCACTGGACACCATGCAGGAGCCCAGCGGGTTGTCCGGATTGCAGACAATGCCGAATACCTTGCAGTCCTGCGGCCGTTTTTGCCCGCGCAGGATGGCTGCGCATTCGCAGGCCTTGTGGTCCGGCACATGGCGATAGGGCAGGGCAAAGCGCAGTTCGGCATCAAACTCGGCAAAGTCCGGGTGGATGGCCAGCGCGGAATGCGGCACCTGGCCCAGGCCGCGCCATTCGAAGCTGTCGCGCAGCGTCATGGTCTGCGCCACCCGCGCACGCGCCTTTTGATTGCCGTCATGGGTAACCGCGCGGCTGAACTGGGTTTCCACCTCGGTGCGGCCGGCATTGATCTGCTCCACCAGCATGGCGACGGCTTGCAGCACATCCAGCGGCTCGAAACCGGCAATCACCACCGGCTTGGCAAATTCCTCGGCCACCGCGGCATAGGGCGCGCTGCCGATGACGGTGCTGACATGCGAGGGGCCGATAAAGCCGTCCAGCTGTACTGCATCGCCAGCGGCCAGCAGATGACGCATGGCCGGCGGGGTGAGTACGTGGTTGCAGAACACGCTGAAATTGGCCAGCTGCTCCTGCCGCGCCTGTAACAGCGCCAGCGCGGTGGGCGGGGTGGTGGTTTCAAAGCCGATGGCGAAAAACACCACCTGTTTGTGCGGGTTGTCGCGGGCAATCTGCAAGGCGTCGTTGGTGGAGTACACCATGCGCACGTCCGCGCCCTGGGCACGGGCCTGGTACAGGCTCATCTTGTTGGACGCCGGCACGCGCAGGGTGTCGCCATAGCTGCACAGGATGACATCCGGACGCAGTGCCAGCGCGATGGCGGAATCCACCCGGCCAATCGGCAGCACGCACACCGGACAGCCGGGGCCGTGAATCAGCCGGATATTGTCCGGCAGCAAGCCGGTGAGGCCGTAACGGGCAATGGCATGGGTGTGGCCGCCGCAGAATTCCATCAGCCGGTATTGCCGGTCCGGCTGCACCAGCGTGCGGATGTGGGCGGCCAGGCCACGGGCGATGTCGCCGCGGCGGAATTCATCTACATATTTCATGCCTGCTCTCCTGCCGCCAGCTGGTCCATCAAGGCCAGGGTGCGGGCGGCTTCTGCGGCATCCAGTTTGCCGATGGCGTAACCGACATGCAGGATGACATAGTCGCCCTCCTGCGGGCTGTCGATCAGCGCGACCGACACTTCACGGCTGACGCCGTCTACATCGACCACTGCCATGTCGTCGGGCAGCAGTTGGCGGATTCTTACCGGCATGGCCAGGCACATGGTGTTTTCCTTATTGTTGCAGCAGGCGCTGTCTGGCTACCCAGGCCTGACCCAGGCTGAGGCCGCCATCATTGGGGGGCAGCTGGCGGGCGGTGTGGACTTGCAGCCCGGCATCGCGCAGCAGTGGCAGCAGGCTGTCCAGCAAGCGGCGATTGGCAAAACAGCCGCCGGCCAGTACCAGCTGGCGGATGCCGGTGGTGCTGGCGGCGCGCCCGGCCCAGTCGGCCAGCGCCGCTGCCAGTGTGGCGTGCCACAGGCTGGCGATGGCCTGCGGGTCGGATAGTTGCAGCAGCTGGCGTGCCAGCGGGGCGAGATCCAGCAGATTGGCCGGCGATACCTGCCAGCCGCCGGCCAGCGGCGCGCAGGCTGCCGCCAGCGCTTCCAGTTTTTGCGCGGCCTCGCTCTCGAAGCTTTGCCGCGGGCACAGCGCAGTGAGGCCGGCAATGGCATCGAACCAGCGGCCCATGCTGGTGGTGTCCGGGCAATTGAGCCCGGTTTCCAGCTGGCGCAGCAGCAAGGGCAGGCCGGGCTGTGCCGCCAGATGCGGCGGCAGTGGCAAGTCCGGGCAATAGCGTTGCCATAGCCCCACCGCCATGCGCCATGGCTCGCGCGCCGCCTTGTCGCCACCGGGTAGCGGCAGCGGGCTGATATGGCCCATGCGTTCGCAGCTGGCGCCTTCCAGCATCATCAGTTCGCCGCCCCAGGCGCCGCCGTTCTTGCCCAGACCGTAGCCATCCAGTGCCAGCCCCAGCAGTGGGCCGCAGAGGCCGTGTTCGGCCATCACTGCCGCCAGGTGGGCATGATGGTGTTGGACCGGCAGCAGGGGAATGCCCAGTCGCTGCGACCATTGCTGCGCCAGCTGGCTGGAGAAGCTGTCCGGCTGCAGGTCGCAGGCGATGGCTTGCGGAACGACGCCGGTGAGGTCGAGCAGATGCTGGGCGGTCTGTTCCAGCGCCTCACAGCTGAGCGGGTGGTCCAGGTCGCCCACATGCTGCGACACAAAAGCCTCTGCGCCGCGCAATACGCTGACCGTGTTCTTGAGATAGGCACCCAGCGCCAGCACATCCGGGCCGTCTGCGGCGAGCGGCAGCGGATCGGGCACAAAGCCGCGGGCGCGGCGATAGAACAAGGGCTGGCCGGCCTGTACCGCCAGCACACTGTCGTCGCAGCGGGTGACGATGCTGCGGTTGTGCAGCAGGAAGACATCGGCCACCTGGTTCAGCCGCTCGCGTGCTTCCTGGTTGCTGGTGACAATGGGTTCGCCGGACAGGTTGGCGCTGGTCATCACCCAGATCCGCTCGCAGGGCTGGCGCCGCCAGTCGTGGCCCTCCGGGCGGCCCAGCGCCTGGTAAAACAGCAGCCATTGCAGCGGGGTATAGGGCAGCATGACGCCGATGCAGCCAATGCCGGGCGCGATGTCCGGCAGCAGCTGGTCGGCGCCGGCTTTTTTCTGCAGCAGCACGATGGGCCGTTCCGGGCGCAGCAGCCAGGCGGCTTCGGCCGGGCTGACTTCACAGAAGGCACGCACCGAGTCGATATTCAGCGCCATCACCGCCAGCGGCTTGCCGGGGCGGTGCTTGAGCTGGCGCAGCCGGGCCACGGCTTCGGCACTGGTGGCATCGCATACCAGATGAAAGCCGCCCAGGCCCTTCATGGCAATGCTGCGGCCCATTTGCAGGATCTGCCAGGCGCCATGCACCGGGTCGCCTTTCAGCGGCTCGCCGAAGCGGTCGGTCAGTTGCAGCTGCGGGCCGCAGTTGGGACAGGCGGTGGGTTCGGCATGAAAGCGGCGGCTGTGCGGGCTCTGGTATTCGCTGCGGCACTCCGGGCACAGCAAAAAGGGCAGCATGCTGGTGTTGGCGCGGTCGTAGGGCAGGCGATGGGTAACGGTGTAGCGCGGGCCGCAGTCGGTGCAGTTGATGAAGGGGTAGCGATAGCGGCGGTCGCCGGGGGTGAACAATTCGTTCAGACAGGCCGGACAGGTGGCGCTGTCGGCCGGCAGCCGGGCATGGGTGATGCCGCCGCTGCTGTCGCGGATTTCAAACGGTCCGGCCTCGGGCAGCGGGTCGAGCAGGCTTTGCTGCAGGCTGTCTATCTGCGCCAGCGGCGGCAGATCATGCTGCAACTGGTGGCGAAAGGCGGCCAGCTGGCTGCTGCTGCCCTGCAGCTCGATGGTGACGCCTTCGCCGGTATTGTGCACAAAACCGGACAGACCCTGGGCCTGGGCGGTACGCCAGACAAAGGGGCGGAAACCCACCCCCTGGACCCGGCCGCGCACGGTCAGGCGCAGTCTTTGTGTGGGCATGATTCAGCTTCGCTCCTGCAAGCGCTGTTCCAGCGCGGCAATCTGCTGGCGCAGGCGGGCCACTTCGCGCTGTTTTACCAGCTGGGCATCGTTCATTTCCAGCAGCAGCCAGTCTATCCACAGGTCCATGCCGTCGCCGCTCTTGCTGGACAGCTGCAAGACCTTGATTTTCGGGTTGATGCGGCGGGCATTGGCGATGCACACGTCGACGTCGAAATCCAGATGACGCAGCAGGTCGATCTTGGTCAGCAGCATCACGTCGGCAGCGGCAAACATGTCGGGGTATTTGAGCGGCTTGTCCTCACCCTCGGTGACGGACAGGATGGCCACCTTGTGTGCCTCGCCCAGATCGAACGCCGCCGGGCACACCAGATTGCCGACGTTTTCGATCAGCAGCAGGCTGTCGTCGGCCGGGTTCAGTTGTTGCAGGGCCTGGCCCACCATGTGGGCGTCCAGATGACAGCCCTTGCCGGTATTGATCTGGATGGCCGGTGCGCCGGCCGCGCGGATGCGTTCGGCATCGTTGCTGGTTTGCTGGTCGCCTTCCACCACATAAACCAGGGTGTCGCGGCCCAGTTGGCGGATGGTTTCGGCCAGCAGGCTGGTTTTGCCGGAACCGGGGCTGGACACCAGATTCAGCGCAAAAATGCCACGGTCGCGCAGCCACTGGCGGTTTTGCGCGGCATAGCCATCATTCTTGGACAGGATGTCCTGCTCGATCTTCACCATGCGCGCCTGGCTCAGCCCCGGTGCATGGGCATGGGCCGCACCCTGGCCGTAATGCAGCGCCGCGCCGCCAGCCTGCTGGCTGAGGGTGGGCTGATGTTCTGCCTCTTGCTCTGCCGGGATTGCCGGTGCCGGGTGGGCGTGGACATGATGATGCCGGTCGTGGTCGTGGTCGTGGTCGTGGTCGTGGGAATGGCCATGGCCGTGAGCATGCGCATGGTGCGGTCGATAGGGAAACTTCACGCCGCCGGGAGCCCGGCCTTCAATCTTCACATTGCCTTTGCTGCAGCCGCAAACGGTACACATTGCTGCCTCTCCTTGTTTTTTATGCTGATGGCCGCGGCGAGTGGCCGCTGGCCGGTATTCATGGTGCGGGGCTTATTCCACTTCCAGTTCGCTGACACGCATCTCGTCGCCAGCGGTCACCTGTACCTGATGCTTGCCGCACAAGGGGCAGGCATCAAAACGGGCGTGAATGGCCACGCTCTGGCTGCAGGCCAGACACCAGCCCGTGCCGGGCTGGCGCACAAAGTGAAAGCGCGCGCCATCGGCCAGCGTGTCGCGGCTGACGACATCCAGGCAGAAGGCCAGCGCCTCGGCTTCCACCCCGGCCAACTCGCCTATGCTCAGCCACACTTGCTTGACCCGGCTGAAGTCCTGCGCCTTGGCCTGGTCTTCCAGTAACTGGACGATGCCTTCCGCCAGTGACATTTCATGCATATTCCACATCCTTGCTTACGCTGTACGGCACACAGGGGTCGATCAGACTGATCTGCCGCTGCCATTCTGCGGCAGGGGCGTCTGCCAGAAAACCCAGACTTACCCGCAGTACCCCTTCCGGGTGCGCATGCCACAGTGTGGGCGGCAGCACCCGGTAACGGCTGATGCAGCCACTGGCATCCAGCGCCGCCAGATGCACCAGCGGCCCGCGCGCGGTTTCCACCAGTGCCAGCGCGCCATCCGGCAGGCTGGCGACGCTGCTTGGCAATAGTGCACCATTCAGCCAGCGCGCCAGTTGCAGCAGCCGCGCCAGCAGCCGCGCCCGCGCCAGCAGGCTGGCGGCCAGCAAACCGGGCAGATGCTCCGCTTCGTGTGCCAGTGCGCTGACCTCGCAGGCTTGTCCCTGCCATACCGGCCCGCCAGGGCGCAGCCAGTCGGCCAACTGGCTGGCCAGGGTAGCGGCATCCAGCGCCGGCAGCAGCGCGCAGCCGGGCAGTGGCTGGTCCAGCTGCTGCAGCCAGCGCGCCGGGGCGGTGGCACCCTGTTGCATCCACGCCAGCCAGCCATCTTCGCCACCTTGCAGCCAGTGGCCGCAGTCTTCACCGTAGACCATGGCCTCGGCCAGGCTGCGCAGCGCCGGCAAGTCCTGTGCCGCACGCCATTGCGCCATCCAGTGCGCCGCGGCCGCTGCGCCGTCAAATGCTTGCGACCAGTCCAGCAGCAGCTTGCGCAGGGTTTCGCGTACCGCTTCCAGCGTGATGCTGCCACGCTGCTGCGGACTGACGCTGACCGGCTGGCCGGCAGCCTGCTGCAGCACCAGCCGGGCGGCCAGCGTCTGGGCGCGGGCGCACAGGGCAAACAGCATGGGCGTGGTGTGCACCGCCTGCGCTGCGCTCTGGCCGATGAACAGCCGCTCGGCCTCCAGGCGCGGCCAGCTTACGCGAACGGCAGGTGCGCTGTCCTTGTTCTGGCTCAGGACAATGTGAATCTGGTCGGCTTTCATCGGCCCAGTCCAAACAGCCGCCGCCGCGACAGATCCGGTGCGGCAGGCTGTGCCGGCGGAAACAGCAGTTTCAGCACTTCCAGTGCGGTGGCGCGGGCGCTGTCCTGATCGGCAAACTGCAGCACCGGCGAAAACAGCGAGCACAGCCGGTAGTCGCCCAGTGCGTCTTCATGGCCAGCCATGAAGGGCAGGGCATCGCCGGGCAGGGCGATCACGGTTTCGCCGGTTGGCGGCACCGCGGGCAGACTGTCAGTGTCGATGGGCAGCAATAGCAGGTTCATGAACCAGGGCGTCAGCAGCACGCCGGCCCACAGCCGGCCTTGCGGGCCATCCCATGGCTGGAAGCCGATGGCCTCCACCTGCAGCGCCTGGTTGAGGATGGGAATGCCCTGCATGCGGCTGGCAGCGATGTCACGGAACAGTGCCTCCAGCTGCGGGGCGGGCGTGGTGGCAAAGAGCTGCGGGTACTGGCTCATGTTGGTTCGGCCAGTACCATGAACTGATCGCGCGCGCCGTCGCACTCCGGGCAGCGCCAGTGTTCCGGCAGCGCGGAAAACGGCGTGCCGGGCGGAATCTGCCATACATCGTCGCCCAGGGCCGGGTCGTATACCCACCAGCAGATCTTGCACTCCATGCGCGCATCGTCCGCCAGGCTGGCATCACGGCCCAGATAGGAGCCTTCAAAGCGCCCGTCCATCAGTATTCCCCTTGCAACCACTGCCAGGCTTCCTGCAGGCGGTCCAGCGAGTCGGCCAGATCGTCGGTGGAGGCCAGCGCCACTTCCGGAATGCGGGTGATTTCCAGGGTGTCCAGCAAGATGGCATTCATGCCGTTGAAGTACTGCACGCGCCAGACATTGGCCAGCGAGGTGGCCATGACGCGGCATTTGCCATAACCGCGCGAGAACACGCCGCTATTGCCCGGCCCCAGGATGGCATCCAGGCAGTCCATGTCGGCCGGGCTCATCGGCAGCAAGGAAAAGTTGATGATGTGGGCCTCGCTGCCGGGGTTTTGCATGGCGGCGGCAATTTCGGTCAGTACCGGGCCGGCGTTCATCAATTGCGCGGGCAGAGGGGGAATGTCCAGCTGCGCCTTGCCAAAGGCACGGGCGGCCTGCCAGACGGCAGCGGGAATCGGGCAGGCTTCGATGCGGTCGGCCAGCAGCTGGCCATCGGCGCTGCTTTCCAGCACGCGCCAGATGCCGGCGAAGACCGACTCCTGCATGTCCAGTTCGCGGCCGTCCAGCAGCTTCACCCGACAGGACACCTCGCCTTCGCCCAGCAGCTGGTTGATCAGCTGGCGGTTGGCGCTGTCAAGCTGGCTGATGTCCTGCACCGGGTAGCTTTCCGCATCACCCTGGTAGCCCTGCAATTGGGCAATCAGCTCGGCAATCACCTGTTTGGCGGCATGCAGGTGTTCCACTTCTTCCGATGTGGGCAGGGTGGGCTGGTCGAAGCTGTCGATTTCACGCGGCAGCGGCATATAGGCCAGGTCCGGGTCTTCCGGCTGCGAACCGGGGCCCAGGCCGACCACGGCGACGGGGAAGGGTTTGATGTTCATGCGCAACCTTTCTCGCTGCTGGCACTGGTCACCGCAATGCCGACCGACGGTGGGCGACGGGTGGGGGCGGTCAGCTTGTCGGCAAAGCTGTGCACGATGTCCGGCCAGTCTTGCAGGCCGGCGATGATGCCCACGTATTCGCCCTGGCGCAGAAACAGCAGGGCGGGGAATTTCAGGATGCCAAAGCGTTTGGCGATGGCCTGGCTGGCCGGCAGGTCGGCATAGGCCACGCGGAAGGTGTCGGCGGGGAATTCACGCAGCACTTCCGGCACGATCACCACATTGTCCAGTACCTCGGGATATTTCACCGGGTCGGCATTCAGCATCACGATCAGGTTTGGCGTGGCGCTGGCCAGGCTGTCCAGCCCGGCGGCATCGACGGCCTGGTAGCCGGTGTCCGCCAGCCTTTGCAGCAGATTGTCTTGCGGGTTGCTCATCAGGAGGGTTTCCTTTGTGCGTCGAATTGCGCTTGCAGATGCGGCGGCAGTTGCGGCTCGCGCTGATTGAGGTCGGCCAGATGGATGGCCGGGTCGAAGCGACCGTTCATGGCGGCATCCAGCGCCGCCAGCGCATCCAGAATGTCGGCGGCCTGTTGCGGGCTGAGCACTTCGCGCGCGGCGCCGGTAAACACCAGCAGCCAGTCGCCGGGCTGTACCTCGCCCACCAGCGACAGGTCCACCGTTTGCCATTGCCCGGCGTGCTGACAGTCGGCTACCAGTCCATGGCAGCGTTCCACTTGCATGGGGATGCCCAGGCACATCAGCCTTCTCCTTGCAGTACGCGGTCGTCGCCAATGCGGCAGGCGGCTTCGGCGGACGGGCGCTCGTTTTCATAGCGCTGCATGTC
>NZ_JAELTZ010000089.1:0-8466 GCF_016429115.1 Aquitalea sp. ASV15
CTCGCTGGCACAGCGCGAGGCGGAATAGGCCACCGCCTGCATGCCGTCGGCGGTTTCCATGATTTCACTGCCGGGATGAAACAGCTGGGCAAACACCCTGGCGCCGGCGGCCTGCACGGCCGTGGCCAGTGCCCGATAGCCGGCTATGCAGCCATCGTCGGTGGCCATCAGGGCATGCGAGGTGTAACGCGCACTCTCATGCACGCCGGACACCTGCAGCACAATCAGGCCGACACCGCCCTGTGCCCGCGCCTGATGATAGGCAATCAATTCCGGGCTGACCTGGCAGTCGACCGGCAGCACGGTATCGTGCCCGGTGGATACGATGCGGTTGCGCAAGGTCACGCTGCCGATCTGCAACGGTGACAGCAAATGGGGAAAACGTGTGGACATGGCAGCTCCGTGTGGGTGAGGGGTCATCACGATCAGGGTCTGCCGATGGTTGGGGCAAGCGCCCGGCTTGACTGCTGGCCCTTGGTGCTGGCCTGTACCACCTTACAGTGTCTTGCCGGCGCGCCAAGGGCGGGCCGGACAGGCGCGCTCCGCCAGCCGCTGACGGAGCGCGCCTGCTGCTCCTGCTTATTTCAGCGTGGCCAGGTAATTGACGATGGCGGTGCGCTGCCCGGCATCGGGCACGCCGGGAAATGGCATGGTATTACCCGGCACCGCTTGCTGCGGGTTGGCCAGATAAGCCGCCAGACTGGTTTTGTCCCAGGGTTTGCCGTAGGTCTTCATCGCCCGGCTGTAACGGAAACCGGGATAACTGCCGGCTTTGCGGCCCATGATGCCTTTCAGGCTGGGGCCGACACCATTGCTGCCATTCACGCTGTGACAGGCGGCACACTGGGCAAAAGCGGCGGGGGCTGGGGCGGCGGCAAGCGCCGGCAGGGGCAGCAAGGCAGCAGCAAATAACAGAGTACGCATGGGAATCTCCTTTGGGGGTGGACAAGGCCGCACCATGCGGGCGGCCCGATTGCATTACAGACGGCCGGGAGCCTGCAGATAGCGCAGCAGGTCATCCCCCAGCCGCAAGGCCAGTGCAGCCAAGGGGCCGGTGGGGTTGTAGCCGGAGTTGTGGGGATAGACCGAGGCGCCCACCACAAACAGGTTGTGGGCATCCCAATGCTGCAGATGCGGTGACACCACGCTGTCATGGGGTGTTTCACCCATGATGGTGCCGCCGACGATGTGGGTGGTCTGATAGATGCGGCTGTCAAACGGGACGACCAGGCCTTGCAGGCTGCCCACCTTGTCCGCACCGCAGTGCCGGGCGATCTCCATCATCTTGCCGCTGACAAACTGCGCCATCTTTTGCTCGTTGGCGCGGAAATCGAAAGTCATGCGGACCAGCGGCCGGCCATAGACATCGCGATAGGTCGGGTCCAGGCTGAGATAGTTGCCCCGGTGCGGATAGCAGCTGCCCTCGACACCCAGCGACATGGAGTGGGCATACCAGTCGGCATTGGCCTGCTTCCACGCGGTGCCCCAGCGCGGTGTGCCATCCGGCACCCGTCGTCCCTGGATGGGGCGGCCACTGAACTGGTAAGCCTGAATGGTGCCGCCACCCAGAAAGCCCAGGCCAGTGTGGTCGAAATTATCGTTATTGAAATCGTCGATCAGGATCTGGGTACTGCCGCTGGCCAGGAAGGGATTGAACCATTTGTCCTTGAAGAACAGGTCTACCCCGGTATTCACCTGATAGCAGAAGTTCTTGCCCACCACGCCGGTATTGCTGACCGGGTCGTAGGGCGTGCCGATCTTGCTATGCAGCAGCAGCTGGGCATTGCTCATGGTAAAGGCGGCCAGCACGATGACCTCGGCCGGCTGTTCGTACTCTTCCCCGGTCAGCAAGTCCAGGCAGTGCACCGCCGTGGCCCGCTTGCCCTGTGCGTCGTAACGCAGGCCCAGCACCTGGGTATTGAGCCTTACTTCAAAGCTCTTGCGCTGGCGCAACATGGGGTAGAGCAAGACCTGGGGCGAGCCCTTGGCATTGGCCTCGCAGATAAAGCGTTCGCAATGGCCGCAATACTGGCACTGCCCCAATTTTTGCCCGTCCGGATTGGTATAGGCGCCGGAGGAGTTGGCCGCCGCCTGGGGGAAGGCATGGTAGCCCAGCTTGTCACAGGCCTGCTTGAACACCAGCCCGGATTCCAGCACATGCAGCGGCGCCTGAGGGTAGGGCCCGCTGCGCGGTGCTTCGAAGGGATTGCCGCCCGGCAGCTTTTTGCCATCGATATTGCCCGCCTGACCGGATACCCCGAACAGCTTTTCAAACAGGTCGTGGTAAGGCTCCATCTCGGCATAGGTCACCCCCCAGTCCTGCAAGGGCATGTCGGCCGGAATGGCCTGCTTGCCATAGCGCCGCTCATAATGGCTGCGCAGCTGCGGGTCGTACTCGGCCCAGCGCCACAAATGGCCGTTCCAGTGATTACCGGCACCGCCCAGCCCCTGTCCCGGCAGGAAGGACTCCATCCAGCGCACCGGCAGTGCGGTCTGATTATGCTGATGACGCAGGGTGTAGGTTTCGCGCGACCAGTCCTGGATCAGCCCCTGGCGCACCGCCCAGCGCAACTCGTCACGCTGGTTGGGCAGGCTGGATTCCGGGCCCTTGCTGTGATCGCCACCACGTTCCAGCACCAGTACCTCGCATCCTTTGGCGGTCAGCTGGCGGGCGATCAGACCGGCGGTGAGGCCGCCGCCCACAATCACCACGGTTTTGCTTGCTCGTTGTTTCATACCGGCTCCCTTAGCTGAAATCCGCAATCGATTTGGGGGTGGCACGCCCTGGGTAGGGTTTGCCCAGATAATTCACCACATCCAGTGCATGGGTGGCCGGCAGGCCGGGGTAGCCGATCATCTTCCAGAACACCATGCCGACATTGCCGCCGTACAGCGGATCGGCATAACAGGCTTCGCAAAATAGCGGATACACCAGGCTGTTAAACCATTCGCCCAGGTCCAGCTGCTCGCCCTGAATCTGGCCGGCGGCCAGTTGCTGCAAAAAGGCATTGCCCTGCTCAGGGCTGAGCGCATCAAACAACTGGCCATGCAGCCGCTGTGCAGCACGGTCAGCTTCTGCTATGCCCGTCTTGAAATACTGCTGTGGGGTGAGCGGCAACTGCGGGCCGCACTGCACCGCACCTTGCAGAAACGGCCCTGCCGCATAGCGCCGTGCCCCCTGGCCAAAACTGCCGGCCAACTGGCGGTCGATATAAATGGCCAGCCCGCAATCCACGCCATTGGGCGTATGGGCATCGGCCGGACACATGATGTTGAGCATGCTTTCGACAAAAGCGGCCTCGTCCGGGCCAAAGCTTTCATAGCCATAGACGGTGTTGATCACCGGGGCCTTGGTCGTGGCCGCCGCGGCATCCGGGGCCTGCAGCAGCAGGGCCGCCGCCGTGCCACCGGCAAGGGCCTGACCGAGGGGCAGGCTGCCGGATGCAGCCGCCAGCTGTTTGAGGAAAACCCGGCGCGAGGCGGTGGCCGGAGCGGAGGAAGGAGAATCGACAGAGTGGGGCATCACAAACTCCTGGAGCGGTCTGTAGCAATGGGAGCCCTCCGTCCGGCAGAGGTCCGACCGGAGTGGCTGGATGGAGAATGATTCCCGGCAACAGGCAAAAACAAGGGGCTGAAGGAGGTCGCCAGTGGAAAAGGAAATTTCGCTGGCTCAAGGGAAAAAATGACGCAAAACAAATAATTCTTCGGCAGCTAACTCCGGAAAACAGGCGGGGACAAAGCAGTGCGGCAAAGGCAAAGATGCAAAACAGTAACTTCGGCTTGTCGCAGACAGCCCATCTCACCCAAAACCAGCTGGCTGCATAGCGCGGTTACTACAGTTATTCCACTCCTTCCGACCAGCCCAACCTTGGAGAAGCCCACCATGAGCCACCAGACTGTCGGTGAAGTCATCGTCGAAACCCTGCAACAAGCCGGGGTGCAAAACTGCTACGGCATTGTTGGCGACACCCTCAATCACATTACCGATGCCATCCGGCGCAGCCAGATCAAGTGGGTTCATGTGCGCCACGAGGAGGTGGCCGCCATGGCCGCCGGCGCGGAAAGCTATATGACCGGCAGGCTTGCCGCCTGCGCCGGCAGCTGCGGCCCCGGCAGCCTGCATACCATCAACGGCCTGCTGGAAGCCCACCGCAACCGCTCACCGGTGGTGATGATCGCCACCCAGGTGGCGCTGACCGAACTGGGCATGGAGTTTCCGCAGGAGGTGGACCTGGCCGCCATCTTCAAGACCTGCAGCCATTTCTGCGCCACGCTGTATACCCCGGCGCAAGCCCGCCGCCTGACGGCCCAGGCTGCGCAGGCCGCCATCAATCTGCGCGGCGTGGCGGTATTGATCGTGCCGGGCGATCTGGCCGGACAGCCGGTGCCACCCGGCCTGCCCTTCAGCACCCACCACCCCCAGCCGGTATGCAGCCCGTCCACCAGCGAGCTGGACCAGATGGCCGAGCTGTTGCTGTCTTCCGAGCGGCTGGCACTGTATTGCGGCTCCGGCTGCGCCGATGCACATGATGAAATCGTCGAGCTGGCCCGCCGGCTCAAGGCACCGGTGGCCCACACCAGCCGCGCCAAGGACTTTATCGAACCGCACAATCCCTACAATGTGGGCATGACCGGCATGCTGGGCATCGAATCCGGCTATCACGCCACCCAGGAGTGCGACACGCTGCTGCTGCTGGGGGCAGACTTCGCCTGGTCCTCGTTCTACCCGCACCGCGCCACCATCGTGCAAGTGGACAACCAGGCCACCCATCTGGGGCGGCGCCATCCGGTCAAGCTGGGGCTGGTGGGCGATATCCGCACCACCTTGCAACAGCTGCTGCCGCGGCTGCCGGAACGGCACGATGACAACTTCCTGCAGGAGTGCCAGAAGCTGCGGCACAAATCGCTGCGCTGGCTGGCTGAGCAAGAAAAACCGGGGCATAACGGGCTGATTCACCCGCAATACCTGATCCGGCTGATTGATGAGATGGCCGCGGAAGATGCCTTCCTGGTAGGCGATTCCGGCACCGCCATGGTCTGGCTGCTGCGCCACACCACCGCCAATGGCAAGCGCCGCACCCTGGCCAGCCTGATCCACGGCACCATGGCCAATGCCATGTCGGAGGCGCTGGGCATCAAGAACGCCTTTCCGGACCGTCAGGTCATTGCCATCTGCGGCGATGGCGGCCTGTCCATGCTGATGGGGGATCTGCTCACCATCGTGCAGGAGGGGCTGGACATCAAGATTGTCATCCTCAACAACAGTGCGCTGGATTTTGTCGAGATCGAACAGAAAACCGAGGGCCTGATGAATGCCTACACCGATCTGCACAACCCGGACTGGGCAAAACTGGCCGAAGCCATCGGCTTCAAGGGTCTGCGTGTCGAGCATGCCGACCAGCTGCCCGATGCGGTGGCCCGCTGGCTGGCCGAGCCCGGCCCCATGCTGCTGGATGTCAAGGTGAACCAGTACGAGCTGGTGATGCCGCCCACCGTGACCTCGGATGAAGTGCTGCACACCGCCCTGTATTCGGCCAAGGCCATCCTGTCCGGTCATGGTGGTGAGGTGGTCAAGCTGATCGAAAGCAATTTCCTGCGCCGTTAAGCCACACCGCCCCGGCCAGCCCTGGCCGGGGTCACTCCCCTTTGCCCATTGCCCGATAGATCGCCAAGGAGCAGCCCATGACGCTTGCCCGACACCTCTCCCCTGCCCGGCTACTATTACTGGCCTGGCTATTGGGTGCCGTTTTCTATTTTCTCGACTACGTGGTACGCACCAGCCCGGCAGTCATGCTGCATCCACTGGCCACACAGTTTGGCATCACGCCACTGCAGGCCGGCAGCCTGCTGGGCAGTTATTTCATTACCTATTCCTTGTGCAGCCTGGTCGCCGGCCTGTCCATCGATCACCTGGGCCCGCGGCCATCGCTGGTGGCCGGCTGTGTCATCCTGGCGCTGGGCTGCCTGTGCTTTCTGGCCAGCTCGCAGACCGGCGGCTATGTCGGCCGGCTGTTGCAAGGGGCAGGCTGTGCCTTTGCCTGGCCGGGCTGCGTATTCATTGCCACCCAGGGTTTCAGCCCGCACCGGCTGGCCACCATACTGGGCATTACCCAGGCCAGCGGCAATCTGGGCGGCTACCTGGGGCAGTACGGCATCGGCCATGCGCTGGCCGCCGGGCTTGGCATCACCCAGTACTGGGGCACACTGGCCGTGCTGATCCTGCTGCTGGCCGGCGGCTTCCTGTTGCTACTGCGCCCGCAACAGCAGCCCACGCCGCACACCGCAGCGGCCACGGACACACTGACCCTGCTGCAGCCCTTCCGCATCATTCTGTCGAACCGGCAGTCGTGGCTGGCCGGGGTGATCGGCGGGCTGATGACGGTGCCCACCTCGGTGTTTGCCATGACCTGGGCAGTCGACCTGTTCCAGAGCGACCGCCAGTTCAGCTATGCCGATGCGGTACTGGTCAGCTCGATGGTGTCGCTGGGCTGGATTGCCGGCAGCCCCTTGTTTGGCCTGTGGTCGGACCGGCTGGGCCAGCGCAAGCCGGTGCTGTGTACCGGCGCGGTACTGATGTTGCTGGTGATGATGCAGCTCTTCCTGTTTCCGGACCTGTTACCGGGCGAAATCAGCATGTTGCTGCTGGGCGTGGTATCCGGTGCCGAGCTGCTGGTGGTGAGCATCAGCAAGGAAGTGAACCCTGATCGGGTCAAGGGCAGTGCCGCCGGCTGTGCCAATTTTCTGGTATTTGGCTGCGCCACCCTGGTGGGCATGCTGTACAACCTGTTCCTGGCTTACAGCAACAGCAGGCCCGGCACCTTGCTGCAACACTTCCAGCAGTCCGGCCTGTTCTTCATTGGCTGTACCGTGCTGGCCATCCTGCTGATCCTGGGCTTGCAGGAAACCGGGCCCGGCCGGATGGGCAAGCCGGGCAGACCAGCAGCCTGAGCGGCTGGCCGGCAAGAAAAAACCGTCACCCGGAGGTGACGGTTTTTCCGTTTGCCAGGCGAGGTGGCGGATCAGCCGCTATTGCGCAGACCAGCCGAAGTGCCATTGATGGTGAGATGGATGGCATACAGCGCCTCGGCATCATCCGGATTGGCGCGCAGGCGCTGCAGCAGGTCGGCCTGCAATAGATTGAGCGCATCCAGATAGGGCAGACGGGTTTCCAGGCTGCGGTGCAGGGTGGGGTTTTGCTGCAACAGGCTGCTTTGGCCGCTGATGGCAAAGAAGGCATCGTGGGTTTTCTGCCATTCCGCCTCGATCTGGCCAAACAGCTTGTCGGCCAGCGCGCGGTCCTCCACCAGGGCGGCAAAGCGGCGGGCAATACCCAGGTCGGCCTTGGCCAGTACCTGTTCCATATTCGACAGGATCACCTGGAAGAAGGGCGAGCTACGGTAGAGGCCCTGCAAGCGCGCCAGCCCCTGGTCGCCATGGCGGGCGATAAAGCTGGCAACCGCCGAACCAAAACCGAACCAGCCGGGCAGCATCACCCGCGATTGCGACCAGGAGAACACCCAGGGGATGGCACGCAGGTCCTTGATGGAGGCCAGGCTCTTGCGCGAGGCCGGGCGGCTGCCGATATTGAGCTTGGCAATGGCGTTGATCGGCGTGGCTTCCAGGAAGTACTGCATGAAGCCCTCGGTTTCCACCAGCTGGCGATAGGCCTTGAACGCCGCCTCGGACAGTTCGTCGAACACCTCGCCATCGGCCTCGCTGGACGGATGGCTGGTCAGGCTGGCTTCCAGCGTGGCGGCCACCAGCGCTTCCAGGTTGCGGGTGCCGATGTCGGGGTCGGAATACTTGGAGGCAATCACCTCGCCCTGCTCGGTAATGCGGATACGCCCGGCCACACTGCCGGCCGGCTGCGCCATGATGGCCTCGAAGGACGGGCCACCACCACGACCCACCGAGCCGCCACGGCCATGGAACAGCCGCAGCTTGACCCCGGCCTTGTCGAAGCTCTGCACCAGGCGCTGTTCCGCCTTGTACAGCTCCCACTGGCTGGTGAGATAGCCGCCGTCCTTGTTGCTGTCGGAATAGCCCAGCATCACTTCCTGCAGCATGCCGCGGCTCTTCAGCAGCAACTGGTACCACGGCAGCGCAAACAGCGTGTCCATGATGTCGGTGGCGGCCACCAGGTCGGCAATGGTTTCAAACAGCGGCACCACATTGATGGTGGACACCGGCAGGCCGTTTTCCAGCCGGATCAGGCCGGTTTCTTTCAGGATCAGTGCCAGCGCCAGGATGTCGCTGACCGAGGCGCAGTTGGAAATGATGCTCTGGCTGATGGCCTCCACCCCGAATTGCTGCTGGATCAATGCCGCCTCGCGGAAGATGGCCAGCTCCTTGTCGGTATCCGCGCTGTATTGCTGGTAGGGCGAGTACAGCAGGCGTGGCGTGGCCAGTTCGCGCAGCAAGACGCGGATGCGCGCCGCCTCGTCCAGCGCCGGGTAGTGTTCCAGT